>CAMOCO010000090.1 GCA_946610715.1 uncultured Clostridia bacterium
AATTTCATCATATCTATCATGTCTTCTGTAAAATTCATACTCATTTCAAAATCTTTACTATCAAATTCTTCAGTATTTTTATGGCACATTTCAATACAATTTTCCGCATTATAGTACTTGCTGTTCATTATCCTTTCCCATGCGGCATCATAGTAAAAATGAAATATTTTATTTCTGTAAATACAGACCGATAAATATGTCACAAATGGCACTACGATCAATAATATGATGATTACTATCTTTATTATAATCTTACGGTTCTTTTTATTCTTCATATCTGTCCGGCTTTATCATCCTTTGAATCTTCTTCCTCTAAATTTTGGTGCGAACACTATATGGTACTTACATTCCCATGTAGTATGTGCTAAACTATTTTTATCCATTTGGATACCTTCCTTTTATTCACAATATATACCGGGTCCCTTCAAAATGCTTCTGTCGCCTATTTTTCTTGCCTCAATCTGCATAAACTCCTGAATAACCGGTTCAACATGTGTGATTATACCAAGCATTTTCCCTGTACTGCTCAGCTTCTTCAGTGCATTTATGGCATCCCTGAGAGGCTGACCACTTAATGTGCCGAAGCCTTCATCCAGGAAAATGGAATCGACACTGCCCCTGTCACCTGCGCACTCGGCGATTGCCAGTGCAAATGACAAGCTTATTATAAACTTTTCACCACCACTGAAGTTATCAATATTCCTGTCGGAAAATGTTCCGTTCATATGCTCTTCGCGTACCGTAAAATCAACTTCATTCTCTTTTTGTATAAGCTGATACTGCGGAAGAATACTAACAAGATATTCATTGGCCTTTGCAATAAGACTCTTCATGGCAATGGCCTGAACAAAAACTTCAAAGTCCTCTCCCGTGGCCTTTCCTACCATATTTTTGATATTGTTAAATATTTCTCTCTGCTTTGAGAGATCTTCTATTTTTTTAACAGCCTCAGCTCTTTTCTTCCTGTTCAGATCGTCACCCGCCAGCATACTGGTCAGCATTCCGATGTTCTGATTATAATTATCATTTTGCATCTTCAGCTCTTCATAGCAATGTCTCAGTTCTGCGACTGATTTATCTGATATATTTTTACTCCTTAATTCTTCAAGTTTATTTTTAGCCTGATCATATGAATCATCGGCACTCTTTTTATTTGCTTCATATTCTCTTATATACTTATCGAGACTTCTGATCTCATCCTCCTTCCTCATGCCCTTAAGGAAGCTTTGCTCCGACTCAAATCCATTTTCACGAAAAAGTGATTTATATTTTTCACCGGACTCTTTTAGTTTTATTGATAAATCTTCTATACTGCCGGCAGATTTTTGTTTTTGTGATCTTATTCCTGCTTCTCTGATTTTAATATCATTTATTTTTTCCAGAGCTGACTCTTTTCTTCTGCGCGCTTCTTCTTTTTGTTTCTCGAAGTCGGCTTTTTCTTCCTCCACCTTTCTTTCACCAAAAAGTGCCTGTCTGTCGGATTTCAGATTTTTATATAGTGTATCTATTTCGGTAAATGCCTCAGACGCATTTTCCCTCTCGGATTCAAGCTTTTTGATATCTATAGCACTGACTTTGTTTATGGTCATGCTATATTCATCCGATTTTTCCTGCTTATCATTTTTCCTGGAATTATATGTATTATATCTTTCCATAAGCTTTCCTATGATGGCTTCAGCATCGTCAGATATATCTCCGGAGCTGATCCTTAATCCCCATATATCCGTCTTTTCATTGATTTCATTTATCAGATTATTCTTCTTTTCTTTTGCTGCATCTATCTTCTCAGACTCTGACCTTATATCATTTTCAAATGTATTGATATTAATCTCTGACTTTCTGATATCTTCATCCTTTATATTCAGGTTGTCGCTCATCTCAGTTATATCGGCTGCCACCTTTGAGTGTTCTTCGAAATTACAATCATTTGTCTTAGTGATGTGCCTTGCTTCCGGCTGATACGGTACACCACAGACCGGACAGGGGTTCCCCTGTTTCAGCCTACTCTTCAGAATGCCCGCTATGATCATATGTTTGCTGTTTACAAATAGTGCCAGTTCATCTTCCAGTAGTTTCTTTTCCTCAAGAAGCTTCTTATGGTTTGCTATCTCATTTGCAAGGGACATTTCGAGTTTCTGTTTTTTAACGGTGCTGTCTTTTACTGTCTTTTCTTCAGGAGCCAGCATATTCAGCATTTCTCTTACTGCCGCAGTAACCTCACCTATCTTTTCATCTTTTTTATTTTCTTCAAGATAGGATTCCAGTCGTAAGATATCCTGCTTAAGTATCTCAATACTTTTCTGCATATTCTCCAGACTGTTTCTTCCGGAGACCAGTTCCTTATCAGCTTTATCCAGTGCGGCTTTCTTATCTGCATAAGAATTCTCGCGAGCTGAAATCTCTCTGTCCAGTTCATCTACACGATTCCATAAAGCCTTCTTTTCTTTTTCCTCTTCTGAGATACTGTCCAGCTCATTGCTGCATTTTACGAAATACTCTGTAGCTGATTCCAGATCGGTTTCTATTTCCTTCAGCTGCTGCTCCAGCCCGGATATCTCTTTCTCTTCTTTTACTATATCTGCTGTAAGTCTTTCAAATTCGTCATATTCCGCTTTACATTTTTCGGCTTTACGGGCAATTTCCAGCTCTTCATTTGCCTTTAAATATTCGGAATTCATTTCATTAATTCTTTTTACTTCTGCACCGGCAACGTTAAATGCCTTTTCAGCCTCATCTGCCTGATTCTTAATCTTTATTGTATCTTCCAGATCAGTTATCCTTTTTCCCAGTTCCAGTAAAGAGTTTTCAAGCATCCTTTTTTCATTTTCTTTTTCACTGCGTTCTTCTTCACTCAGTACTTCTATCTGATCTATAAGTCTTGTCTCTTCAGCATATTTTTTATTTATATCTGCAGCCTGTTCAGAGAGCCTTGCTCCGACTTTTTTATAAAACTCGGTTCTGCTTAGCTTGGCGAGAATAGATGCCTTCTCGCGTTCATCGCCGGAAATGAATCTGTCAAATTCCCCCTGCGGTATAAGTATACAGCGAATGAACTGGTCATAGTTCAGTCCTATCAGTTTTTCGGTCTGATCAGCCAGCTTTTCTGTAGTTTTCTCGCTATTTAGAATATATTCATGAGTATCCGTATTTTCAATGGAGCATAACGGATTCTGAATCTTACCCGTTATTTTTTTATTCGCTCTCTGCTGATAAAATGTATTCTTAAATGTTCCCTTGGAACAAGTATATGTAATAGCGGCACTGCAAAATCCGGACCTGTCATTCATTATCACCGGTGCACTGCCGTCCTTATTTTTTACAACCCTTTTTGCGCGCTCGGTAGCGCCGTAAAGTGCAAGAGATATAGCATCCAGAACAGTTGATTTTCCGGCGGCCGTCTCACCGCTGATGACAAACTGGTTATTGTTTCTTCTGAATGCTGCGTCACTAAAATCTATTCTTACCTTACCTTCATAGGAATTTATATTTTCAAATTCAAGTTCAATTATCCTCATTTGGTTCCTCCTTCGAAACTTCATCAAATGCTTTCATGAAGTAGGGAAGGTATGTATTCACCGTATCTTCTTCATACTTCCTTATCTCATCTTCACTCATATTTTCCTTTTGTTCCCCGGAAAGTGAATACTTTGACAGCACCAGCTGCTTTACCACATCCTCGGGCGTAATACTATGTATACTGTGAATATCATAATCCCCAAAAGAAGGTAAATAAGATTTTTCTTTTTTCTTTATCTTCCAGCTCACCACCTTAATATGCTCCGGAAAATCCACTGAATCTATCTCTTCCTGAAGATATGCAGCGTCTTCCGGCTCATAATACAGTTCAAGGTAAAGGGGCACAGCCTTCTCATCTTCTGATTTTCTTCCGGAACGGGTTAAATCTTTAACTATATCAATTATCTCTTTTCCGGTTCCCGTGACTCTCATAAATTTTATCCATTCGGGAACTTTTATAAATTCCGGCTTAACCTCATGGATATTATCACCCTCACCCAGATCAACTCTTACTATATAATGATCAATATTTGCGTCATCAAATCCCATAACAAACGGAGAACCCGAATACATTACCCTGTCCTGCTTTGCAACTCTGGTCTTATAATGTATATGCCCGAGAGCTACATAATCAAAGCCTTCCGAAAAGCATCCGATATGCACCTTGCCAAGATTTCCCACTACGTCAAGGACTGCAACTCCGTCATCGGTTTTTTCTTCTTTTTCCATTCCTTCATATCGTCCTTCCAGACCGGCAGCATAGAGATGCCCGGTGGCAATAACGGGAATATCTTTACCACCTTTTATTTCCTCTGCTTTTTCAAGAAATGAATTATAAATTCCGGTATATGCCTGATCCATAAATCTGCCATCGGATGGTTCCTCTTTTAATACGTCAGCCATGATTTTCCTGAGTTCCAGCTCATTAATGTATGGAACTGCGGCGCAGATAACTTCATCATCCTCCCGGCTGCCCTTCAGGGTAAATATCATATCCTCTGTTTTTTTATTCTCAATTCTTCCGACGACCTGAACATTTAAGGCGCTGAGAATATCTCCCGGCGCTTCAAGCATCTTTCCGGAATCATGATTACCACCCACAATGATTACATTCTTACATTTGGTACTAACCAGTGATGCCAGAAATGAATAATACATTTTCTGCGCGGCAATCGAAGGAGTATATGTATCAAACACATCTCCCGATACGATGAGCGCATCAATCTCCTGTTCATTTATAATATCTGTCAGCCAACCGAGAAAAGCCTTCTCTTCTTTTGTACGGTCAACAGAGTGGATAGAATTACCCAGATGCCAGTCTGCTGTATGTATAATTCTCAATGTAACCCCTCCTGAATCATTTAATGTCATAAACACTTCTTACAGACAACCCATCTGTCATTCCCTTTAATACCCTGACTCTTTTCTCACCACCGTTTAAGTCAAAGAAATTATCGGATAATATAAGGTCATCACTACAGTTACGTATCTCTATTCCCTTCGCAAAGCCCTTCGCGGATACAATTATCTCATCATCCTCAGCTCTTACCTTCAGCTCCGGATCTGTAAATTTAAAATGCTTCGGCGGGCAGAATAATACAGTTCCTTCAGACACTACCTCTTTCTTCCATATAAGCTCATAACTCACATAATTCTCGTAGAGCTTTGCATCGGGCAGTTCTACCGTATCACACCATACGGAAGATAAGGCAGGAACAGTTAACTCTGTCTCATCCTCTTTTAATGTCAAACCGTGATTATCCCTCAGCTGCCACTTAACAACAGCCGTCCTATCCTCCAATGTCTCATTTGTGACATTTAACCTGATAGATTTTTTAATAGGAAACGGCTCTGCATTTACATTGGAAGTCTGTGACAGAACCCCTTCTTCTTCGCAGGATATCATAAAAGGCTGAAAAAACCTTTTTGCAAAATAATGCAGTGCCTTCCATCTTCCGAAATAATCTATTGACGACCAGGATGCCACCGGCCAGCAGTCATTCAGCTGCCAGTAAATCGTTCCCATACAATGTCCCCGGTTTCTCCTAAAATGCTCTACTCCGTATCTTATGGCTTCTGCCTGGAGGAGCTGCGACGCATAGATAAACAGATCAAAATCTCCGGGATAACGATAAGTCTGCCCCATGTAATTCATTATCTTTCCGTTGGCAGATGCATTTCTCTGATGCTTTTCCATCACATATGAGAAAACATTTCTGTCCTCGGGAAGGGTAAAGCTTTCGATGGTTCTGATGGACGGAAATGACTGGAATCCGAATTCCGAGAGATAACGGAACTTGAATTTTCTGTATTCCGTAAATGGCTTATCGCCATGCCATACATCCCAATAATGAACATCTCCTCTGTCGGGAGAATTCGGTTCATCAAATCCGCCGCCCGAAGAAGGTGACGCAGGCCAGTAAAATCTGTCAGGATCTTCTTTTGAAAGGATTTCCGGAAACAGCTTCTCATACATTTCCAGATAATCTTTTCTTATCTCATCATCGGCTCCCCACTCACCTTTCAGGGCAAACATTTCCATCTCGTTATTGCCGCACCATAGCCCCAGACTTGCATGATGACACAGCCTCCTTATCTGACATACGAGTTCAGCAGATATATTTTCCTCAAAATCCTTTGTAAGCCGGTAATTTGCACAGGCAAACATAAAATCCTGCCACACTGCAAGCCCCAGTTCATCACAGATATCATAGAACTCATCTGACGGATATAAACCGCCGCCCCATACACGTATGGCATTAAAATGCGCTGCTTTGCACTGTTCCAGTAAGTTTCTTGTTCTCTCGGGATTTGTACGGGATAAAATATTATCCTCGGGGATATAATCTGCCCCCATGGCAAAGAATTTGATACCATTTATCTTATGAGCAAATTCGGAACCTGTCTCATCCTGCTCAGTACTCATTTCCATCTTACGTATGCCTATACGTTTTACAGTGTCATCAAGGATTTCACCTGATTCATCTTCCAGCGTTACTGAAACCGTATAAAGATTCTGATCTCCCAGTCCATTCGGCCACCAGAGAAGCGGATTTTCTATA
>CAMOCO010000091.1 GCA_946610715.1 uncultured Clostridia bacterium
ATAAAAAGTGAATAAAAAACCTATTAAAATTTGTGCAATTCTGATATAATTCCCTTATAGAATTCTTATGGGGGAATTTAGATACATAATAGTATACTGGTGAGGGTATAAGAACCGTTTAGACTGTTGGAGAAGGAAAGTCTAAACGGTTTTTTTGTTTTAATTTATTCTTAAGTGTTATATTGTGGATTTGTATGATACAATGTTTCACGGTTCATGTATTTTTTCAGAGGACGGGTATATGTTAAAGGCTGAAAACTTAGTAAAAACATTTTTCAGAACTGAATCAAAGGGCAGAAAAGTTGACTTTAATGCAGTGGACGGAATCTCTCTTTCGGTGGATGCGGGTGAGATTCTCGGTATACTCGGTCCAAACGGAGCAGGAAAAACCACACTGCTTCGTATGCTTGCAGGACTGATGCAGCCTACATCGGGCAGGGTTGCGGTCAGCAGCGGTGATGAGGAACTGACCGGTATCGATATTAAGAAAAATATCGGTTACCTTTCCGGAAATACAAAGCTCTACGGAAGGATGTCCGTAAGGGAGCTGCTGAAAATATTCGGAACGGTGTACGGAATGAGTGAGGATGTGGTTGAAGAAAGAATCGATAGTATCTTTGACGTTCTGGATATGAAGGATTTTGCAAATAACAGAGTTGAAAAGCTTTCGACAGGTCAGACCCAGAGAGCATCCATTGCCAGGACTATTATTCACGATCCGGAGATATACATTTTCGATGAACCTACGCTGGGACTGGATATCATCAGCAGTACGGCCATTATCGAATTCATGAAGAAAGAAAAATTGCGGGGAAAAACGGTTATCTATTCCACGCATTATATGGAAGAAGCAGAGTATTTGTGTGACCGCATCATTATGCTGAATAAAGGACATATTATCTGTAACAATACACCTGAAGAACTGAAGAAAGAAACAGGCTCGGAGAGAATGAGGGATGCATTTTACAAGATAATAGAAAGAGAGGGCATCAGCTATGAGGATTAAGATAGTTAAAGCCCTTATTAAAAAAGAAATCCTGGATGTACTTCGCGATAAAAAGGCAGTGGTAATGATGATCATAGTACCGCTTGTACTGTATCCGCTGATTTTTTTCGGGACTCTGGCTGTAATGAGCGCCGTTCAGACCAGTATGCGGACCAATGAGTATAAGGTGGTCATCGGAACAAATGGAGAAGAGGTCACTGCCGAATGGGTCAGAAATCTGCAATCTGCAATCGACGAACATAACGCTCCTTTGGACAGCAAAGATGGTAAGGAAAATACCACCACGGATTATATAGAGATTACATCCGTGGGAAATGACTGGGACTATGACAAAGCGGTTTCGGCCATTCAACGTGAGGAAATAGATGCGTATATAGAACATTATACAGACAGCGGCGACGGAAGAGATGTATATGAAGTGGTTTATATATCTTCTGTTACAAATTCATCTTATGCTGCGGATATCCTGAAAGCGATTTTCGATAAGATGAATCGCGCCGAATCGGAACGGCTGATAGAGGATGCGGGACTTTCCCCTAAATTGATTCTCAGTCCGCTGGTATTTAAAAATAAAGATATTGCCAGCAAAGAGCAGACAACCGGAAATTTACTCGGCATGGTACTTCCGATGCTGCTTGTAATAAGTCTTCTCATGGGAACCATGTATCCGGCAATAGATGCTACGGCAGGTGAAAAGGAAAGAGGTACGCTGGAAACGCTTCTTACTCTGCCTGTTACCAACAGGGAAATAATCATAAGCAAATTTTTTACGATTGCCATGATAGGCATTGCGTCGGCACTTCTTAATCTTATTTCCATGGGACTGATGGGAATATATATGGTCAAGCTGGTAGGTAGCCTGGGCGGGGCAAAGTTTAATGTGAGTATCGGAAGCTTTATCCCGGCTATAATAATCACTATTTTGGCTGTGCTGGTATTTTCACTGTTCATAAGTGCCGTAACCATGTGCATTACAGCATTTGCAAGCTCTTATAAAGAAGCAAATAACTATATTACACCTATGACACTTGTGGTAATGCTGACGGGATATATCGCATTTATCCCGAATATTGAACTGACAAGAAATATGGCCCTTGTTCCGGTGGCAAATATATGTCTGTTGGTGAAGAATATTCTCAGCTTTAAATACGATATGGCTATTATTGCACTGGTCCTGCTCAGCAATGTTGTCTATGCAGGTATCGCAATTCTATTTCTGGGAAGAATATATGACAGCGAAGCAATACTTTTCGATGAAGGCAGATCGGGGATACAGCTTTTCGAGAAGAGAATTAATATGAAGAAGGGCGGCGTACCCACTACAGGAGATGCCTGGTTCATTCTTTTTGTTATGCTTATACTGACAATATATCTCGGAAGTATCTTCCAGGTGAAGTTCGGAATCGGCGGAGTGGTGATGATTCAGATAATGCTGCTTGCCATACCGATGCTGTTTGTTGTTTATACAAAGCGGAGTATCATCAAAACCTACAATATTAATTTTACCGGAATCGGATCCTTTGTCGGGGGAATTATGCTTATGGCAGGTGTCATAATGCTGGGTATAGTTCTGTCGGGCGTTGCAGCGCGTTTATTTCCTGAGGAAGCCGAGTCGGTAGGATCAAGTATGAATTCGCTCCTGACAGGATATGGTCTTCCCGTGACACTGTTTATAGTTGCATTTCTTCCGGCATTCTGTGAGGAAATGATGTTCAGAGGGTTTATCTTTTCGGCATTTAAATCCAGATATAAGCTTAAGACAGCAATACTACTTACTTCAATCGCATTTGGTATCTACCATATGAGTATTGTCAGATTCTTTACCACAGCACTGCTGGGAGCGGCAATTGCCGTGGCGGATCATTATGCGGGAAGTCTTCTCCCCGGAGTAATCATGCATTTTATGAATAATAGCCTTGCGGTATTTCAGATGTTTTATCCCGAGCAGTTCAGCAGGATTCCGATTTTCAGTGAGCAGGGTATAGGTATAATAGGTATAGGAGTGCTGATTTTCCTTGGAGCATTCCTGGCTTTTACAGGTACATCCATAATAATATTGACTAATAAAGGTAAAAAGAATGGACACAAAGAAGGACAAAATTAAAAATCTGCTGGTAATATGGTCGTTGTTTTTTGTAATGGTCATATGTATGATCATTGTGATGGTGAGAAATATCGCTGCATCTAAAAACAGTGATGAAAATTTTGAAGAAGTGGGTAAACCGATTCATATAAGCAGAGAAGGTGTACTTCCGGAAAAAATATATTTTGATGCGGATTATGATATTTCGAAACTGATATTTGAAAATTATGTAAACTATCTTAAGGCGGCATATATTGTGATAGGTACATATCCGGATGCCCAGCTGGTAAAGATCAGCCCTAATGTGGAAAGAAATGATTATAAGTGGGCAGAGGAATTTTACTGTCCGGACGGTGAACTTTACTGGAGAAGATATAAGGATGGGGTTCCTGAAGGACGAATAGCCATTGATGTGTCTCAGTACCAGGCAAATATTGACTGGCAGAAGGTAAAGAATGCCGGTGTTGAGGTGGCAATCGTAAGGGCAGGCTTCAGAGGATATAAGTCGGGAACAAATAATAAAGATGAAATGTTTGATGTGAATGTGACCGGTGCCAGAGAAGTGGGAATTGAGGTTGGCGTTTACTATTTTTCTGAGGCGGTGAACCGTGAGGAAGGAATAGAAGAAGCGCAGTATGTGCTTGATATGGTCAAGGGATATGATATCACCCAGCCTATCATCATAGATACCGAGCTTATATATGAAACGGATGATGCGAGAGCCAATAATATATCCGTTGAAGACAGAACCGCTGCAGTTGTGGGATTTTGCGAGACAGTGGAAGCGGCAGGATATACACCTATGATATATGCCAGTCGTGATCAGTTTATATTCAATATGGACATTGAAGCAATCGGAAAATACGAGTTCTGGCTTGCTGCCTATGATACACCGAATTTTCCGTACCATACGGAGGCGTACCAGTATTCGCCTTACGGACTCATGGATGGAATTGAAGGAAATGTTGATCTGGATGTATGGTTGAGATAGATGTTCCGCTGAAACAAATTCGAGATACAAGTACGAGATATAAGTACGAATAAAACAATACGCAGTCCATTTTTATTGCGATAGAGTGGTTTTCGTAAATCATAGTGAACTGTACGAGATTTTTCATAAAGCTGCTTTTTGTTTGAGCGAAGCGAGTTAAAGCAGCTTTATAGAAAAACGAAGTACAGTGAACATAATGATTAGAAAACCATCTCGTGCAAATAAAAATCGACTGCGTATTAGTTTATCTCTCCATCTTCCATACATATGATGTATATGGTGCCAGCTCTGAGCCTCCGCCAAAGTCATGTACAGTGCCGGTTATCAGCTCGTCCGCAAGACCGCATCCCGCATCGAAATGTGCCGTATATGGCTGATCGGATGCATTTATCGCTATAAGAATTCGTTCTCCGTCAACCTTTCTCTCGAAGATACATTGATGATTTGTAAGGACAACGGATCGGAAGGAACCGTAGTTCAGTGCTTTGCTGTTCTTCTTTATCTCAGCAAGCTTTGCTATATGGTCTGTGAGAGAATTCCATTCAGGTTTTTCAAAGCATGCTCTCAGTGCGGGATCGCCATCTTCTTTACGGGCTTCGGTTCCCCATTCACTACCATAGTATACGCATGGGAATCCGGGCATTCCGAAAGCCAGCGTATAAATAAGAGGAAGGTGAGCCTTATTTGAAAGAATGCTGGCTACCCTGGTCACATCATGGTTGTCAACAAAGGACATGAGATGAAGATTCTTGTACCTGCACCAGTCTTCCGGACCAAACTGCTGTATGAGATTATGGATTATCTCAAACATATTCATGGAATTAAAACTGCTGTAGAGACCTTTGTAGCAGGCATAATTAGTGCAGCTGTGAAGCATTCCGTCATTTACGAACATAGCATAATCGCCGAAGAGAAGCTCTCCGATAAGAGGAAATTCCGGCTTGATGACATTTGCCAATTCTCTGAGTCTATGGATGAAATCTCTGTCGAGACAGTAAGCCACGTCAAGTCTGAGTCCGTCAATGTCAAACTCACTGACCCAGTAGCGGATTTTGTCAAATATATGCTCCACTACATCGTTATTTCTGAGATTAAGCTTTACAAGATCATAATTGCCTTCCCAGCCTTCGTACCAGAAGCCGTCATTATAATTGGAATTTCCGTCAAAAGAAAGATGGAACCAGTCTTTATACGGAGAATCCCATTTCTTTTCCTGAACATCCCTGAAAGCCCAGAAGCCACGACCGACATGGTTGAACACACCGTCCAGTACTACCTTTATTCCTTCAGCATGAAGTGCGGATACAACCTTTTTAAAATCATCATTTGTACCGAGACGCGGATCTATAAGGCCATAATCTCTGGTATTGTAGCCATGAGTGTCTGAATCAAATACAGGGGAAAAGTAAATGGCGTTTGCTCCAAGTTTTTTGATATGAGGTATCCAGTCGATTACTTTAAGTATTCTGGATGTGAGTATACCGTCATTTTCAAAGGGAGCACCTGTAAATCCCAAGGGATATATCTGATAAAACACTGATTCTTCAAACCACATACGAATTACCTCCGTCCATTTTTATTAAAATTATACAAAATTATAGCTATAATGTCCAACCGAGAGTCAAAAAATTAGGTAAAATTGCAGTAAATTAACCTTGTAAAAGATAGTATCATTTGCTAAAATCAAGTGTAATCTTTTAGGAAAAATATTAAAAGGAGATAAAAAAATGGCACAGAAAGTCTCATTTAATTTTGATAACACAAATTTTATGGCTGACGCCGGTTCACTTGCCGCTATGAAGAGCAGAGTAGAAGCAGCGCGTGAGGTCCTTGTGGGAAAGAGCGGAGCAGGAAATGATTTCCTTGGATGGCTTGATCTTCCGGTTGATTATGACAAGGAAGAGTTTGACCGCATCAAGAAGGCAGCAGCAAAGA
Organism: uncultured Clostridia bacterium; assembly: GCA_946610715.1. Lineage (GTDB taxonomy): Bacteria > Bacillota > Clostridia > Lachnospirales > Lachnospiraceae > Eubacterium_Q. Next base: position 6,016 of record CAMOCO010000091.1, read on the forward strand.
TTCAGAGTGATTCGGATGTACTGCTTGTAATCGGTATCGGTGGTTCATACCTCGGAGCAAGAGCTGCGATTGAAGCACTTAGACACAGCTTCTATAATATGGTTGATAAGTCGGTAAGAAAGACTCCGGAGATTTATTATTGCGGAAATAACCTGAGTTCAACATATATCTGTGATCTTGTTGATGTATTGGGAGACAAAGATTTTTCAATCAATGTTATCTCCAAGTCAGGAACAACAACAGAGTGTTCGGTTGCATTCAGACTCTTCAAGGAAATGCTTGAGAAGAAGTATGGTAAGGAAGAAGCAGCTAAGCGTATATATGCTACAACAGATAAGGCTCGCGGAGCACTTAAGACACTTTCAAATGAGGAAGGATATGAGACATTCGTAGTTCCCGATAATGTAGGCGGAAGATTCTCGGTTCTTACAGCAGTTG
>CAMOCO010000092.1 GCA_946610715.1 uncultured Clostridia bacterium
ATGCTGGATAATTACAGAGCCGAAGAAAAAGAAGTTAAAAGAATGCTGGATAATGCGAACAAGAAGAATGCAAATAAGGAAGCAAATGCCGGCATGAAAGGCAAGATTAGCAGTACCGGCATGAAAAAGTAGTACTTAATGATAACTTAAAAATATCAGATGTCCGAATTTAATACATATGTTATAATAGACATAATGTGATAAGATAAAGTTACGGACGGTATGATCTATCATACCGGCAGGAATGGGGGACCTGCCGGTTTTGTGGTTTTCAACAAAGGGGTTTAATGGAGAGGGTAATATATGTTTACATGGAATTTTCTATTGGTATCAAAATCCAGACTGATTGATACTTTCAAGCAATTAAGTCTTGATTCTTCAAATGGGGATATTCTTATCAGAATCCACACGGCGGCACATTATGCCGATGAAGCAGTTGAACTTGCAAAGTTTTTGAAAGAACTTGTTCCGGGTGCGATGATATTCGGTACAAGTACTTCGGCTATTATCATGGATGGCAAACTGATCAAAGAACGTTGTCTCATATCGGTAACACAGATGAGTACCGGAAGAATTAAGAAAGTAAAGATTTCAACAGCAGCTGATAAGGGCGCGGAGCTTAAAAACGAGGACAAGCTGTGTCAATATATTCAGGATAATCTTATATTCCCCGATACGGAACATCTCCTTACATTTTTCACCATTGATTATATAAATATTGCCGGATTTGTCAAAAAGTCAAATGTATATTTTCCGGGAATAAAGATGATCGGCGGTATAGCCGATTGTCCGGGCAGTAACCTTGCGGAATTTCCGACAGAAGCATTTGTTTTTGACGAAGACGGATGGACAAACAGCGGCATAATGATTGCATCCATTTCCGGAAAAAATGTTGAAAGCCTATGTACTTATACATCAGGAGTTGAGGCTATCGGTGAGGACATGGAGATAACCGATTCTTTGGGACCGGCTATTCTTGCCCTGGATAATAATGATGCGGGTGAACAGTATCGGCAGAGTATAGGAGAAGCAATCGACAACAATCCGGCACTATCAAGTCTGTTTCCTTATGTATATTCAGATGAACCTGCTTTTCCGGTATTTGTCAACTATGGAGTTGACAGCATGGCGAATGCATTTCCGGAGAGTATTCCCGAAAATAAAGAATATTACGACAGTCATCCATATATCGACAAGAACAAAAAACGTAAGCTTATCAGAGCAAACCATAAGGTTACACTTGGCAGGAAGATGAGGAGAGCGTTCATTTATGATAAAAAGATCATAAGTGATAATAGAGCCATGTTCAGAAAGATTGAGTCCTTCCGAAAGGCAGAGACAATCTTTGCTTATTCCTGCATAGTGCGCGATATTATATATTCCAATTGCATAAAATGGGAACTGTCCGCATATGAGAATTCAAATATGAGCGGATGTATTACTTATGGAGAGATAATAAATGCAGATGGAAAGAATCAGTTTGTAAACGGAACATTTGTAGTCAGTGTTCTTGGGGAAAGTCCTGTGAATCAGGAATATAATCCATATGCATTTATCTATACCCAGTCGCTGTCTTATGATAATGAAGAACTGCTCAATTATCTTTTAAGTATTGAGAAAGAGTTTGAACAAAAGGATAATATAAAAATTGCAAATGCCCTTGAGTTTTTTGTAAGAGAATGTGAGAAGAGAATTCTTTTTTCGGAGAAGCCCGGCATTCCAAATGCTGCATCCATGAATCTTGATGTCAAGATCAAGGGAGTGGACAGACTTTGCTTTATAGAAATCAGTGATATGGTAAGTATGAAGAGTGTTTATTCCGATAAGGTTATAGATCTTACCCTTAGCAATCTGCTTACCAAGTGCGAGGACTTTGCAAAGGATAATAATTATAATATTTATTTTATCGACGAAAGCAAGATTGTCATAGGTGCCAAGTCATATATGGTTTCGATGAAGGATTTCATCAAACATATGGAGCAGCTGCAGCTGATTCTGTTCAATAATAGTGAGGATTATATTCCGGTGATTCCCGTATTTTCGGTGCTGGATAATTGTACTGTTGAGAATTATGAAAATGCATTTAACAATTCAAAGCTTAAAATGAGACAGAAGAATCTTCAATTTGTTGTTATAGATGCGAAGGATCTGCAGCTTGAAGAAGATGCCATTCTTGAAAGATACAAAATGGTAAATATAATTAATTATGCTATAGAAAATGAAAAGATTATTTCGCATTTTCAGGGGATTTATGATAATAAGGAAAAGCGTATACATCATTATGAGGCTCTGATGAGGATAGAGGACGAGTATGGTAAGATGTATTATCCGGCTGATTTTCTTGATGTTGCAAGATCTTACGGTATCCTCTATGACCGTATGTCATTCACTATGATCAGGAATATTTTTGAAAAGTTTAAAGATATGGATGACATCGGAGTATCCATCAATATGGGAATCAGGGACATAAGAAATAAGGAAGTTGTAGATTATATCTATGATAATCTGTCAGTGGTTAAGCATCCGGAAAGCTTTATCTTTGAGCTGCTGGAAAATGAAGATATTGATGATTATACCATGATGATCAATTTTATTGATAAGATACATGAGCTTGGAGGAAAGATTGCGATAGATGATTTTGGAAGCGGATTCTCCAATTTGCAGCATGTAATAAGTCTTCAGGCGGACTGTATCAAGATAGATGGTTCTATAGTTAAATACTGTTGTGAAAATATGGGCGCAGAAAATATGATAGCGCTTATTTCCACATGGAAGAGTCTGACAGATGATTCCATTAAGATTATTGCGGAATATGTTGAGAATGAGGAAATACAGAACAAGATATGTGATTACAACATTGATTATTCTCAGGGATATTTCTTCTCAAAACCATCGCCGGAATTAGGTGTCCAATCATAGGAAACAGGTAATCAGTGAGGAGCTGAGGTATGCAGAATAATCTGGAAGATGAAAAACTCATAGGACTTATCGTAGGCGGTATATCCAATGAGTTTTCGAAAAATATAATAAAGGGCGTGGAAGGCGCTATTCCCAAGAACAGTGGGATAAGGCTTGCCGTGCTTCCCGGAGAGCTCATGGTAAAGGATTTTGAAGGAGCGGGTGTCCTTCAGCATAATGCCATGTTTAACAGTGTATATAATCTCGGAAATATATGTAAGATGGACGGCCTGATAATTGCCATGGGAAGTATCGGATGGCTTCTCGATGAAAAGGATACCAGAAAATTTCTGAATCAGTTTGAAGGTATTCCGACTGTTCTTATAGCGTCCGATTACAAAGACTATACTACTGTAAATTATGATAATGCCATGGGTATAAGAGAGGCAATTGATTGTCTTGTGGGAATTTACGGATATACCGAGATCGGAATGATCGGTGGCTATGAAGAAAATGTAGACGCAATTAGAAGAAAGAATATTTATATAAATGCGTTAGAAGAAAATGGTATTGAATTCAGGGAAAAGCTATATGCAGCCTCTGATATGTCTGAGAATTCCGACGAAGCGGCTAAGAAACTTATAAAGAATAATCCCGGACTTCAGGCTGTATTCTGTGTAAATGATGCCGCCGCGGTAGGATTATACAGAGTAATGAATAAGATGAAAATAATACCGGGAAAGGATATCAAAGTATTTGGATTTGATAATACCCATAAAGCGGCTATAATGAGTCCGCCGCTTTCATCAGTCGGTCCGGATAAAATCTCGCTCGGTCAGAAGGCATTTGAACTTCTTATGGATAAAATAGCGGGGGAGCAGGTTGAGTCAGTTCAAATACCTACAAGACTTCATGGGCGCCAGTCGCTTGTGTATGATAAATATGACTTCTCTATTAAAGATCTGTTTAATGCTGATGAAAAAATGATCAACAGAATGTTTGAAGACTGCTTTTACAGATATGCAAGTGAAGCTACGGGATGGGACGGAGTTAATCTTAAAAGGTTATTTTACGAGATTATTTCAAGGATTTTTAAAGGGCTTAAGCGTCGTTATATAGGAATTGATGAATTTAATGAAATAGGACAGCTTATTGATATTTTCTTCAATAACAGAGCAATGGAATATACCGATGTGTGGAAATTCCATAGGAGTGTATACAGACTTCAGACGGGAATTAATAAGCAAAATCTGGGGCGTGAAAATGTTTTTGTTAACAGGCTGTTCCTGAGAATGAAGGATGATGCGCTCAGAGCATTATCCGATCAGGGTACTAAAGAAAATTATGATAATCTGATGTTCAGAGGTCAGCTGAGGCGTTTTCTTATCAGAGGTATGGATTATGGCGGAGATAAGAAAAGTGTTATGAGAGATCTTATGAATTCCATGGACCTTTTGAATATCAGGAATGCGGCATTTTATCTTTTTGATAATCCGGTATTGAAGGAGAATATAGAGAGAAAAGAATATCCGGAAAAAATAAATCTGAAGACGGTTATAAAATTCGGAGAGGTTTATGCTATTTCGGAGGAAAAGCAGGAGAGATCGCTTTCCGATATTTTCTTACAAAGAGAAATAAGGACCTATAATATTCGGTTTGTAGCATTTCCTATATTTTATGAAAAGTATTTCTATGGCTTTTTGTTATGTGAGCTGACGGAAGATTTATATGATCAGGGAGAACTTATATCGAACATTATGGGAACGATGATTCATATTATCAGCATATCTTAGTTTGGGAGATAATATGTCGATTTTATATAGAGCTGTTTGTATAAAATACAGATATATTATGGAGGTATAGATTTATGATTAATGACAATGAAAAAATTCTATCGGAACTTGATCCGGACAGTCTCGAAGAGGTATCGGGAGGCATGGGTAATGCGGATTTTGGTACGGCCGAGTATATCGGTGCAAGTTCAAAAAAAGCATACTGTACTAATCCAAAATGCCGTTGCAGGATGAAGGGAGATTCGGTAAGGATTAATGGGTCCAATGTATCTATTTATAAGTGCCCTAATCCAAGATGTATGTATTATAATGTTGAGAAGAAGGTAAATGAGGTAGATTGGAAATAGGAGAGACCGGAAAATGAAAATCGGAATTATTATAGCCATTGAGCGCGAGCTGAAATCCTTTTTGGAAAGCGGGGAGAGTATTACAGAAGATACACTTGGTAAAAAGAAAATCTATCATACAAAAATGTACGGACATGATATTTCCGCAATTTTGTCAGGATATGGTGAGATTGATGCAGCTGCTTCGACACAGATTCTTATTACCCACTTTGGATGTGAACTTGTGATCAATTTTGGCGTTGCAGGTGCCATTGTTCCCGGACTCAAGGTGGAGGACATTTTCCTTGTAGAAAAGGTTTGTAATTATGATTATGATGTATCACCTATCGATCCGGTTAAGAAGCATCAATATGAGGAATATGAAGATGAATACATCCCACTGGATGACGGGCTGATAGAAATTGTGAAAAAGGAGATGCCGACCATAAAAACCGTTGCAGTTGCCAGCGGAGGACGCTTTATTGACAAGGTGGAGGATAAGGAGAACCTGGCAGCCCTGGGATGTCAGATCTGTGATATGGAGATTGCCGCAATAGCGAGGGTATGTCTTCAGAATGATGCGCGCTGTCTATCCATTAAATGCATAAGTGATACCTATGAAGGAGACGGCGGTGACTTTAACGCCAATGTTATCAGAAGTGCAGGTGTTGCATTTGCCATGCTTCGTCAGGTATTACAGATAATCAGTGCTTAGTATTATTAATGATATTTATAATGCAGCAGATAAAAGTGAAGGAAAGATATAGAAGCAGGAGAGTATGATTATAAACAGGGAATACAGTAAACAGTTCATAGAACAATTAACAAACGATGAAAAGCGAAAGAATATACAATTTTTTTGCCTTTTTTCGTTGCTTACTGTTGTATCCGGATATATGACCATTATGAACTTTATGACTCATAAGGGGAATCTTACATGGGCTACATTTATTTTCACGGTTCTGTGTATTTCCAATACATTAATGATCCGGAGCGGTAAAAAACTTCTTTGCCGGATTGCCGGTGAAATATTTATGGTCGAGATAATCTTTCTCTTCACATTCTTCATTATATCCGGTAATCCGGAAGGCTTTTCGGCAATCTGGATATGTATGCTCCCATTCTGCGGAATGCTTATATACGGCAGAAGGATCACTACTATACTGTGTGCGATAATGCTGATGATTCTGCTGTTTTTCTTTCAGACTCCTTACGGAATAGGGATGCTGAGGTATGATTATACAGAGTCATTCAAAATGAGATTTCCGGTACTTTTTATAGCATTTTTCCTGCTGGCGTATTTTTTGGAAACCATCAGAATGGTTACTCAGAAGGAACTTGATACTCTCAGGAATACTTACAAGAATCTGTATTCTCACGACAGTCTGACCGGACTCCTTAACCGTAGCGGACTTATCGAGCTGGAAACAAAGG
>CAMOCO010000093.1 GCA_946610715.1 uncultured Clostridia bacterium
GCGAATATCTGGGAGATGTAAGAAAAATCACAATGGAATGCATCCATAATAAAATGCAGATGTTGATTTAATGACGCGGGTCGATAATTAAATGATATGAGTCGATAATTTAATTACGTACATCAATGATAAAGAAAGATGAAAATGTGATGGAACAATATGTTGTTACCGGTATGAGTTGCGCAGCATGTCAGGCAAGAGTTGAAAAAGCGGTAAGTCATGTTCCGGGAGTTGAAAAATGTTCGGTCAGCCTGCTTACAAATGTTCTCAGTGTAGAAGGCACAGCAGGCGCCGAAGCTATAACAAAGGCTGTGGTAGATGCAGGCTATGGAATATCCGAGTCCGGCTTTTCAAAAAAAGAGTCGGATTCTTTCCGTGAGGAGATGCTGAAGGACAGGGAAACACCTGTATTAAAGAAAAGGCTTATTCTGTCGGCGGTATTTCTGCTAATACTTATGTATTACTCCATGGGCTATATGATGTTTGGATGGCCGGCGATTATACCGGCATTTGATAATCACATTTCCGTTGCAGTTCTGGAAATGATGCTGAGCCTGATTATCATATTCATTAACAGAAAATTTTTTATAAATGGATTTAAAGGACTGCTTCATCTGGCTCCAAACATGGATACCCTTGTGGCCATGGGAAGCGGTGCGGCATTCGGAATGAGTCTGGTTTATATGTTTCTTATGATAGATGCAGGGACCGGGGGAAATCACAGTGCTGTTCACGAATATTCCATGAACCTCTATTTTGAATCGGCGGCCATGATACTTACACTTATTACAGTGGGAAAGCTTCTGGAGGCAATTTCCAAGGGGAGAACCACGGACGCATTAAAGAGTCTCATGAAGCTGGCACCGGATACTGCCACAGTAAAGAGGGATGGAAATGAATTACAGGTTCCTATATCGGATGTTAAGGTAGGAGATATATTTATAGTCAGACCCGGAGGAAATATCCCGGTGGACGGAGTAATCATCTCCGGTTCCACTGCCATAAATGAGGCTGCACTTACGGGTGAAAGCATCCCCGTTGATAAGTCTGTGGGTGACACGGTTTCGGCGGCCACCATGAATACCGGTGGATATATAGAGTGCAAAGCTGAAAGAGTCGGAGAGGATACGACACTTTCAAAGATAATAAAAATGGTCAGTGACGCATCTGCCACGAAGGCACCTCTCTCAAGAATCGCAGATAAGGTTTCGGGAATATTTGTACCGGTGGTTATGGCTATAGCACTGCTCACATTTCTCGGATGGATGCTTATAGGCGGAAGAGATGTGGCATTTTCACTGGCAAGAGCTATTTCTGTGCTGGTTATCAGCTGTCCCTGTGCACTGGGACTTGCAACTCCCGTGGCTATTATGGTTGGAAGCGGAGTCGGCGCGAAAAACGGTATACTCTATAAAACTGCGGAAGCTCTTGAAATGTGCGGAAGAGTAGATACAGTTGTTCTGGATAAGACGGGAACCATAACAAAAGGAGAGCCTTCGGTCACTGATGTGAAGCCCATTGGAGAGTTTTCAGAACCCGGGCTTGTTGAGCTTGCTGCAACAATTGAAGCATATTCCGAACATCCCCTGGCCGGGGCTGTGATGAGATATGCCGAAGAAATTGGGGTGGCCGGTGAGAAGCAGGGTGCCGGGACAAAGAGCAGCCGCCTCACGGTTACTGATTTTGAAGCTCTTCCGGGAAACGGCCTGAAAGGGAAAATCACAGGTATAAAAGTAGACGAAAACGGAAACGGATCAGTTCATACGGTACATGCAGGAAGCCCGGCATTTATCAGCAGTATTATAAAACTCGATCCAAAAGATATGGCAGAAATAGATAAGCTGGCAGAAGAGGGTAAGACACCCCTTATATTTACTTATGACGACAGGCTTGCCGGAATCATTGCGGTTATGGATACTGTAAAAGAAGACAGTCCGGCAGCAGTAAGTGAGTTGAAGAATCTCGGAATCAGAACAGTAATGCTGACAGGTGATAACAGAAGAACTGCAGAAGCCGTAGCGCGCCGGGTAGGCGTTGATGATGTAATAGCTGAGGTACTTCCCGATGGAAAACAGAAGGTAATAAGTGACCTGCAGCAAAAAGGACGGGTTGCCATGGTGGGTGACGGAATTAATGATGCGCCGGCACTTACAGGAGCTGATATCGGAATAGCCATCGGTGCAGGAACGGATGTGGCAGTAGATGCGGCTGAGATTGTTCTTATGAAGAACAGTCTTATGGATGCGGCGGAAAGTGTAAGGCTCAGTAAAGCAACAATAAGAAATATACATGAAAATCTGTTTTGGGCATTTATATATAATATTATATGCATTCCAATGGCCATAGGGCTTTTCGGATTTGCGTTAAAACCAATGTACGGAGCGGCGGCCATGAGCCTTTCAAGCTTTACGGTATGTATGAATGCGCTCAGGCTGAATCTGTTCAGATTTAAGAAAGGAGAAGATAAAATGTTTGGATTCGGAAAAAAGGAAGATAGTGCTGCTTCGGCTGGGGCTGACAAGATAATAACAATTGAAGGAATGATGTGTGAACATTGCGAGGCTACAGTAAAGAAAGCACTGGAAGCAGTTGATGGTGTTGCGGGTGCGGTAGTCAGTCATAAAAAGGGAACTGCGGCAGTGACCCTTACATCCGATGTCAGTGATGATATACTTAAAGAGGCTGTGGAAGCAAAGGACTATAAAGTTGTAGAAATTAAATGAGTTTTTAATTATAATTTTGGACATTTTACTGGGTTGATGTATATTAATAATTGTGGTAAATTTACCACGTGGTTTGTCCCGGCGGCAAAACTGAACTGAGTATGGAGGATATAACTATGGATATGAATATTTCCGATTCAATCCGCTATGTCGGAGTTGATGATTTGGATTTAGATCTTTTTGAAAGTCAATATATAGTTCCGGAAGGAATGGCATATAATTCTTATGTGATTCTGGATGAGAAAACAGCTGTTATGGATACGGTTGATGCTCATAAGAAGGATGAATATCTTGCAAATCTGAAAAATGCACTTGGCGATAGAAAACTGGATTATATTGTGGTTCAGCATCTTGAGCCTGATCATTCCGGAAGTCTTAAGGCAACACTTGAAGCATATCCCGAAGCAAAGATGGTAGCTTCTGCAAAAGCAATTGCAATGTTCCCGCAATTTGTGGATATGGATATTACGGACAGAGCTATAGCAATGAAGGAAGGGGACAGCCTTTCTCTTGGATCACATACACTTAACTTTATTCTGTCGCCAATGATTCACTGGCCTGAAGTAATGATGACTTACGAGTCTTCAGAGAAGGTATTCTTCTCGGCAGATGCATTCGGAAAATTCGGTGCCATCTGCAAGGAAGATGAAAATGAAGAAGGCTGGGCATGTGAGGCAAGAAGATACTATTTTGGCATTGTTGGTAAATACGGAATGCCGGTTCAGGGACTTCTGAAGAAAGCCGCAAATCTTGATATACAGATAATTGCACCGCTTCACGGACCTGTTCTTAAAGAAGATATTGAATATTATGTTAAAACATATAATACATGGAGCAGCTATGAGCCGGAGGATAAGGGCATATTTATAGCATATGCTTCGATTCACGGAAATACTGCAAAGGCAGCAGAAAAGCTGAAGGAAATTCTTGAATCAATGGGCGAGAAGGTTGCTATCAGTGATCTTTGCAGAGAAGATATTGCAGAATGTGTTGAGGATGCTTTCAGATATGACAGGATGGTACTTATGGCTTCATCATATGATGCAGGTGTATTCCTTCCGATGCATGATTTCCTTACACATTTACAATATAAGACATATCAGAACAGAGCAGTTGCATTTGTTGAAAACGGTTCATGGGGACCGACGGCTGCAAAAACCATGAAATCCCTGGTGGAGACTATGAAGAATATAACAATCATTGATCCGGTTGTTACTATAAAAACTACAATGAAGGACGCTGATGTTGCAAAGCTTGAGGAGCTGGCTATGTCGGTAGTCGCTGCTGGTAAATAAGGTAAGCTTCAGAGAAAATACATAGGAGAAAAGAAATGGGTGGATTTTTTGCAACGGCATTAAAAGAGGATTGTGTATTTGATTTGTTCTATGGAACGGATTACCATTCTCATCTGGGAACCAGAAGAGCGGGGCTCGCGGTTCACGGCAAGAAGGATGGCTTTAATCGGGCTATACACAGTATTGAGCATTCTCCTTTCAGAACCAAATTCATGAAGGATATTCATGATATGGAAGGAAATCTGGGAATCGGAAGCATTTCCGATTATGATCCTCAGCCGCTTCTGGTACGTTCACATCACGGAACTTATTCAATCGTAACAGTAGGTAAGATCAATAATTCCGAGGAACTCATTTCCGAAGTATTAAAGGGCGGAAACATTCATTTCTTTGAGATGACGGACGGTGATATCAATAAAACCGAGATTACTGCCGCGCTCATCAATATGAAGGATAATATTATCGACGGTATCAGATATGCCCAGGAGAGAATCGACGGTTCCATGACGATTCTCATTATGACGCCTGACTGCATTTATCTCGCAAGAGATAAGATGGGAAGAACTCCTATAATTATCGGAAAGAAGGATACGGGCTTCTGTGCAACCTTTGAAAGTCATGCATATCTGAATCTGGGCTATTCGGATTATAAGGAACTGGGTCCGGGAGAAATCTGTGCTATGACTCCGGAGGCAGTGGTGACACTTTCAAAGCCCGGTACAAAAATGCGTATCTGTACATTTCTCTGGATATATTACGGGTATCCTTCATCCCATTATGAAGGTGTATCCGTTGAGAAAATGCGATACAACTGTGGCGCCAAGATGGCTCAGAGAGACGGACTTACAAAAGACGATATTGATGTGGTTGCAGGGGTTCCCGATTCGGGTACAGCACATGCAATAGGTTATTCAAATGAATCCCATGTGCCGTTTTCCAGACCGTTTATAAAATATACCCCGACATGGCCGAGATCATTTATGCCAACCCATCAGAATAAGAGAAATCTGATCGCCAGGATGAAGCTGATTCCCGTTCATGAGCTGATCGACCAGAAGAAGCTCCTTATCATCGATGATTCCATCGTAAGAGGAACTCAGCTGAGGGAAACTACGGAATTCCTTTATCAAAGCGGAGCAAAGGAGGTTCATGTAAGACCTGCATGTCCGCCGCTGATGTTCGGATGTAAATATATTAATTTCTCCCGTTCAAATTCCGAAATGGAACTTATCGCAAGAAGAGTTATTGCAGAGGAAGAGGGAGATAATGTTGACAGAGTGATCCTCGAAGACTATTCCAATCCGGATTCCGACCGTTATCACCGGATGCTGGAGGGAATCAGGAAGAAACTTAACTTCACATCTCTGAGCTTTAACAGACTTGATGATATGATTGCTGCTACAGGACTTGACAAGGAACAGCTATGTACCTATTGCTGGGATGGAAGAGAATAATCAGAAAACATTTTAAGGATTAGGTAGAAAATAAGTATTAGGTTAAAGGGGTATCTTTTTGGTACCCTTTTAGTGTTTTTAGGAAATTATGAAAATAGATATTATCTGTGTTGGAAAAATAAAAGAAAAGTTTTACAGGGACGCGGCATTGGAGTATCTTAAAAGACTTTCACGATATGCAGCATTAAATGTGCAGGAGCTGCAGGATGAAAAAACTCCGGATAAGGCAAGTGATAAGGAGGTTTCAGACATAAAGAGCAGGGAAGGAGAGAGAATCCTTAAATGTATAAATCCCGATGCTTACGTGATTACCTTGGAAATACTTGGCAGGCAATATACATCTGAGGGACTTGCGGAAATGATACAGGAATTGGGCGTGCGTGGGATGAGCCATATTCAGTTCGTTATAGGCGGATCACTTGGACTTGCTGATGAAGTTATCCGGGCAGCAGACTGTCACCTCAGCTTCTCGAAGATGACATTTCCTCATCAGCTTATGAGGGTAATATTACTTGAACAGATTTACCGGAGCTTCAGGATTATTTCCGGTGAACCTTATCATAAGTGAAATAGACAAATGCCTGTAGATGTGATAAAATCATTGGATAGCGTTTGATTTAAGAAAAAATGCGTTTTGCACGAAAAAAAGGATAAATTTATATTAAAAGTCAGGAGGGGTAAAAATGATTTGTCCAGTTTGTAATTCATTTGTAGAAGACGGTAATGCATATTGTACTGCCTGCGGAGCGGTTCTCCCGGTTCAGGGACAGTATCAGGATATGCAGTATGGCCAGCAGCAGCCACAGGGACAGTACGGCCAGCCGGTGCAGGGTCAGTACGGCCAGCCTGTACAGGGGCAGTATGGTCAGCAGCCGCAAGGTCAGTACGGCCAGCAACCGCAAGGTCAGTATGGTC
>CAMOCO010000094.1 GCA_946610715.1 uncultured Clostridia bacterium
CGTTAAAACTGCTCCAGAAAACGGATATCATTCTCATAGAGAAGTCTCATGTCAGCGATCTCATATTTTAGAAGTGCAACTCTCTCAAGTCCGATACCAAATGCAAAGCCTGTATATACCGGTGCATCCGGATTATTCTTGTCATTTATTCCGCACATTTCAAGTACATCGGGATGTACCATTCCGCATCCCAGGATTTCAATCCATCCGGAACTCTTGCAGGCAGTACATGCCATCTCAACCTCACGGCGTACCAGCTTTCCGTTCTCCTTTTCTTCAACCATCTTCTTTACACGTCCGGTGCCGTGACATTTGAAGCAGGTTACATCAACCTCCGCTGAAGGCTCGGTAAACGGGAAATGATGCGGACGAAGCTTTGTCTTTGTATCCGGTCCGAAGAATTCCTTTGCAAACTGATCCAGCGTTCCCTTAAGGTCTGCCATAGTAACATTTTCACCGATAACAAGTCCCTCCACCTGATGGAATGACGGACTATGTGTAGCATCAACCTCATCCGAACGGAAAACTCTTCCCGGAGAAATGAGCTTTATCGGAAGTGATCTCTCGGGGAATCCTTTTGATGTTTCCTTAAATCTTCCGGCAGCAAGCATAACTCTTGCCTGAACTGATGATGTCTGAGTTCTGAGTACTATATCATCCTCGGTTTTTTCTCCTCTTGACTCATCATGTCTGCTGATGTAAAAGGTATCCTGCTCATCCTTTGCCGGATGATCTTCGGGAATATTGAGCAGCTTGAAGTTCATTCTGTCATACTCGATTTCCGGGCCTTCCACAACTTCGTAACCCATTCCTATAAATACTCTCTCCAGATCCTCCAGTGCTATCTGGTTAGGATGCTTATGTCCTCTGACAGCCCTGACTCCCGGTCTTGTAACATCAAGCCATTCTGTCTCCATCTTCTTTTCAATAATCTTTGCTTTAAGACTCTGCTTCTTTTCATTGATAGAAGCTTCCAGTCTGTCTCGCACCGAGTTAACCATCTGACCGATCTTGGGTCTATCCTCGGGAGACACATCCTTCATTCCCTTCAGGATATTGGTAAGCTCTCCCTTCTTGCCAAGTACAGATACTCTGGTCTCATCCAGCGCCTCGGGAGTAAGTGCTTCAGCTATACGCTTCTCAGCTTCTATCCTGATATTCTCAAGCATTTCCTTCATTTCTTATTCCTCCTAAATATGAAAAATGTCCCTGCATCGGTATAAACTGATGCAGGGACGAATAATCTTATCCGCGGTACCACCCTTATTCCATGGTTTTTACAAACCAAGGCTCTTATTTTACCGGCTTACGTGCCGGACGCCTGACTACACAAGCAGCTGCCCCGTAACGGAATCAGCCCTCTTCACCAAGGAAGCTCCGGTGTGAAAATGATGTACAGCTCAAATGGCAGGACTTTCAGCCGGTGACCCCGCCTCTCTGAAGATGAGTAAAATGTACACTTGTTGCACCTTCATCGCTTTGGTTAAATACTATAGCAATACGGCATTTTAAAGTCAAGAAAATTATTGTTATAATCTCTGAGATATTCTATAATTTGACATATGTGCGATTTATGTTTTGAAAAACTCACAGGGAAAAAACCACAGGGAGAATTATAAATGATAGATCATTATAACGCCTTTATTTCATATAAACATGCACCTGAAGATATTAAGGTTGCGGAAACTGTCCAGAAGGAGCTTGAGCATTTCCATATTCCGTCAAAGATCCGTAAGATCACTGGAATGAAGCGTATCGAGAAGATATTCCGTGACAAAAATGAGCTTCCCATCACCAGCAATCTGACGGAAACCATTTCCTATGCACTGGAGCATTCCGATTACCTTATCGTAATCTGTTCCACCAGGACAAAGGAATCCATATGGGTTCAGCGGGAGATTGAATATTTCCTCAGAAATCATTCAAAAAGACAGATTCTTACAGTGCTTGTAAATGGCGAGCCACAGGATGTTATTCCCGAAATCCTTCAATATGAAGATCACATGCTTCAGGACAGTACCGGACGTGTCCAATATGTCCGCACTCCTATCGAACCCTTATCCTGCGACTATCGAATGTCTTTCAGAAAAGCCACGAAAATCGAACTTCCGCGTCTTGCAAGTGCTCTTATCGGATGCTCTTATGACGAACTTATGAACCGGCGCAGACAATATGCCATCAGGCGTACCGCCATTGCTTTTTCGGTTCTCATGCTGGCTGCCGTTGCATTCAGTATCTATATGATACATAGCAGGAATAAGATCAGGGCTTCTTATATTGAATCTCTCAGAAGTCAGTCCAAGTATCTGGCCAAGGAATCCCAAAGCTTATTCTTCAATGAAGAACGAATTACAGCATTGCAGCTGGCTCTTGAAGCTCTGCCCAAGGATGAAAATGACGAAAGGCCGGTTACTCCGGAAGCCGTCAAGGCACTTACCGATGCTTCCCTTTCCTATGTAAACTATACAGGTGTAAATATTGCCGCCGCATGGAATTATAATACCACAAACGATGTCAACAAATTTAAACTGTCTCCGGATGGCTCTTATCTTGCAGTGCTCGATAATAGCGGTTCCATTCATATATGGGAAACAAAGACGCACAAAAAATGCGTCCAGCTTCCTGCCACCCTTAAAAGCCCGTTGGATATCTGTTTCTTCGGGCCGGATGAACTCGGAATTATTGAGTTTAATTCTGTTTATTCATATGATATAGCAGGCAGCTCACTAAATTGGAAATATGATATTCCGGAAAACCAGAGTTTTTACAACGATCCTTTGATTGAAATCAGGGACGGCAGTGCTTACCTCTTTATAAGCTCGGGAATCGTTAAACAGATCAGTCTAAAAGATGGTACAGAAGAAGCTTCAATTGAAATTGTTCCACAGACCGATGATATCTTTTCCTTCCTCGGAATCTCAGATTTAACGATATCACCCAATGGAAAAAAGATTGCTTTTATTTACAGCTCCGGCTGGGAAGATGCCGTCCTTTCCATTTATGATATACCGACAGGAAAGACTATATCCTCCGAACCGACCGGCGACTATCTTAAATCGGTTTTCTGGGCAGATGACAGTCATCTTATGTATGCTCTAACTAAAGATATATATAACAGCAGCTTTTCAGTATCTTCGTATTCAGTTTTATCTGACGACCATATAGAGCTCATCTGTGCTAATCCATCAGACCTGAAAACTATATGGAGTACCGATTTTGTATGCAACGATACCATGATCAATTGCGAATTCGTCAAAATGCCCAAGTCATCCGAAATTGCATACTATAACGGAAACATTTCCGAAATCTATGACATAAAGACCGGAAAAAGATTATTCAGGCATAACCTGAATTCCCCTATAGTCGGAATGTATTTTAACAGCCGCAATAACCCTTATTACATTACACATGACGGAGGGCTCGGAACTCCTTATATGAATAATGAATCAGATACCATTGCTAAGCTTGACTGTTTTTCCGAAGATATTGCCGAAGCCTGTATTACTTCAGACGGCTACTATATATGTACAGTCAACTCCGATGAGATTACCTTTTACGGCACCCGGGAATATGATAAGGACTGGAAAGAGATTGACAGCAGTATAACTATTGACTTTTCTGCCGATGCATTTATGAATGATCATGTTTTGGCAATTTCAAGCGGAGTACATACTGAAAATCCTACTCTCACGGTATTCAATCTGGATAATTATAAGGATGTTCTTCAATTCCCGATAGAACAGAATGATTCAGCCTATACTGAAATCATATACGCCGACAAGGAATATTTCTATACATTAATATCCGACACCGAAACCATTTCCCTGTCCAAAACCCAGCTATCCACCGGAAAATCATCTGATACAAAATTATATGATTTCGGAAGCTTCAATTGTTCTGATTATAATATTTCAGAAAACGGTGTCCTCTGCTTTGTCTCTAAGACTGATAATGTAAGCACACTTAATATTTATGATGTCAGAACTGATACAAAGTCTTCCTTCAAGATTGATTGTGAAGAATCAGCACACTTTGTTGATGAGCCTGCATATTATGAAGAAATACATAGAGCTCTCATCTGTGATTATGATAATAACCTTTATATTATCAATACATCTGACGGAAGTACAACGAGAGTTAAACTGCCTTCAACATGGGACGGTCTGGAGCAATCTTCAGAAAGGGCAACCGAACTGGGAATGCTGGTCTCTGATGCTGATGAGATCATGCTCGTAAAAGCAGACGGAACTGTTTCTTATTCCATAAGCTGTTCCAGTAAGCCATGCTGTTATGAATTAGTCTCTTTCGATGAAAAGCAGGATCCTCAGATACTGGTACTGTATTCAAACGGAGACCTCAGCCGCTACAATGCGAAAAACGGGCAGTTTATCGGAATGTCTTCCATTGATCTGAAGGATCAGGGACCTGCCCGATTTGATTTCGATGCAGATGCAGATCTTTTATATATACTTGGGCAATCCTATATCAGCCTGGTTGATACCGAATACTGGATCGAAACAACTTCGATTTCAAATATCTATGGCTATGACAGTGATGATGACAGATTCCTGACCTACAATACAGCAGATGATTCATCAAGCTATAGGATCGGCTATTTTGAACACTATTCTCTTGAAGATCTGATTGAAAAAGCCGAGAAATATCTCCAGGGTTCAACTCTCAGTAAAGAGAAAAAATCCGAATACGGAATCACTTCCGACACAACCGAAGATGACTAAAAACAACTTAAGCTGCTATATTTCAGTATAAAGCTGATGGAACAGCCTTTCATTTATTATATATATATCATGCTCATCATCTTCCCTGACAGCTATATAATCTCCCGGTTTTCCGGAATAATATTTTTCATTATCCCATGCGGTAAATAACTTTATATATCCCGTTAGCGGTTTGGCATAAATATGCGCCGTTCCGGCACTTACCACTTCTTTGGCCGCAGACATTACGGATTTTTTCTCATCGGTAAACAGGTTTTTGATAAAAGGCTCATATTCAAAGTTTCTCTCATATTTTTTGCCCGTCTCCTTATAGCTGCTGGAGAGCTTCTCCCGTGATATAGGATATACCTCACCCTCAACGCCTATCATAAGATAAGTGTCCTCGCTGCATCTGATATTTATATCGCCCTCCAATGTTCTGATTTCCACCAGTGTTCCCGGCGGACATATATCAGTAAGCTTGACATACCCCAGCTTCTGCGGAAGCTTCTCGTACTTCTTCATTTCAGAGGTATCCAGAACCGTGTCCTTCGCATAGATGATCTCATATTTTTTATAATACTCCTCCATCTTTTTTGCAAAATACTCCGATACCCTGTCCTCACCGATACCCTCTCTGTCCTGAAGTTTTTTCGGGAAAATGGCGCCTCCGGCCTTTCGGATATGTCCTCCGCCTCCTCCTATATTCTCTGCCACAAAGGAGGCTACCTCATTGGCATGCACTTCCTTGACACAGCTCCTGACAGAGAATTTTATCTCTTCCGGGCTGGTATAAAATGCGATACATACATTTACCCCAATGGTCTCCATGGAAAAATCGCTTATAACTCCAAGGATAGTTGGGTCGCATTTTTCGGCATGAATGAGCAGGAACTTATAATATGTATTATATTCATAATTCAGAATTGCTCTTCCTGTTATCTTAAGCTCATCCAGTGATATATTCGAATTACTGAGCTCGGTTATAATGCTTTTATCATAATTCAGAGAATCGATCATATCTCTGTCCAGCGGATGAGAAACCTCCGACAATCTTCCCGTATCCGTATACAGACCATAGTAAAGAGCCGTTGCCAGCCTTCTGTCATCAACTGATATTCCCTCTTCTCTCATCATATCCCAGATTACCGTGGCACAGCTTCCCATGTTGCTTCGTATCTCAAACAGCTCCGGAAGCTTTCCGGCTATCTGATGATGATCTATTATGGCTACATTATCCGCATTGGTTTTGGTAACATTCTGCTGACCGTACTGACAATCCACCGTAACCAGAAGTTCGGGACAAATATCGAATTCCGGTTCATATATAACCGGAATATCCAGCACATCTATCATCATAATAAGATTACTTTTACCGATGGGATTTCTGCCCCTGTAAATAAACATCGGATCTTTACCCATCTTTGTCAGATAATAATGCAGTGCATATCCTGAAGCAAGCGCATCGGCATCGGGATTATCATGGCACTGAATAACTATATTATCATAATCAAGCAATTCACTCAGCCTCATCTTATTCTCCTCTCATATATGACAATTCTTA
>CAMOCO010000095.1 GCA_946610715.1 uncultured Clostridia bacterium
TGATTTCCATGATGGAATGGCCGAGGTAGGAAGAGAAGTTAACATCGGGGAGCCTATGGAGACGCTGGAGGTCAGTCTTCTTATTAATGATTTTTGTGTTAATGTCCTGGGGATAACAAAGACCTGCTCGGTTATATATTCGAATAATACCAAGCATATAAGTGATGAGCTTAAGAGGGGTGGTAAGCATCTCAGAACTGAGAGAAGAGGTGAACACGAAGCTCTATATTTTGAACATGACCTGCTGAATGAAAATGCAACAGTGAAAAAAATTCGCAGAATGATTGACAGATTATATGAAATGCAGCAAAGAGATAACGGGGAATAAAATGGCTGAATTTATATTAAATGACATAGCAATAAAAGGAATTACATGTGCTGTACCGGAAAACAAGGTGGTTACACGGGATTTTTCAGATAAGTTCGGTTCGGATTATGTTGAGAGCTTTATTGAGACCACAGGTGTTGAGACGTCATACAGAACTCCGGAAGAGCAGACAGCATCTGATCTTTGTTTTGTGGCAGCAGAAAAGCTTATAAATGAAAAACAAATTGATAGAGAGAGTATTGGTGCTTTAGTATTCATTTCGCAGACACCGGATTACAGACTTCCGGCTACAGCCTGTGTACTTCATAAAAGGCTGGGACTCGGTAAGGGGTGCATTGCATTTGATGTGAATCTGGGATGTTCAGCATTTGTATATGGACTTAATATAGTCGGTTCCATGATGAATAGTATGAATATCGACAGGGCACTTCTTCTTAATGGAGATACCTGTACAAAAACCAACTCACCTGAGGATAAATCAGAGTATATGTTATTCGGTGATGCAGGAACTGCAACGCTTCTGGAAAAGAGTCAGGGGTCAGTGATCAAGGGAGAGCTGATGACTGATGGTGAGGGCTTTAAGGCAATCATAATGCCTTCAGGAGGATACAGAAACCGGAATGGCAGTCATGAGAGAACCATGTGGGGAGATGGCAATATCCGGTCGGATTATGATGGTTATATTAACGGAGCGGATGTGTTCGTGTTCTCTATATCCCAAGTTCCAAAGCTTATAAAGAAGTTTGTGGCAGATAATAACATAGAGGAATATGACGGACTTTTTCTTCATCAGGCGAACAGGATGATGTTTAAGCAGATAGCCAAAAAAACTAAGATTCCTATTGAAAAGATCCCGGTGACTATAGATAGATTTGGAAATACCAGTGGTGCTTCCATTCCGTTAACACTTTGTGATGTTTACGGTGACAGTGATGATAGTGGAAACGGTGATAAAGTAGCTGACGAAAATACAAATGTAAAGGCCTTAATGTGCGGTTTTGGAATAGGACTTTCATGGGGCGTTGTATATGCAGAGATAGCTAAAGAGGATATCTATCCTATCATTTATACAAATGACTATTATTCTGACGGAGGTGTCAGTCATGATTAATATAGTGGACCTTACAGGGAAGCACATTATTATAACCGGTGGCTCGGCAGGAATAGGAAGAGCAGCGGCTGTACAGGCAAGTCGGCTTGGGGCAAGAGTGTCACTTGTTGCACGTAATGAAGATAAGCTTAAAGAAACTTTGGACATGTTGGAAGAGTTTAGGACTTCAGCTGTTCCCGGTGGAGAAGATTCCGGTTCGGATTTGAAGCTGTCTCATAAGTACTATGTATATGATCTGAATGATACAGATGGTATTGCAGATCTTATCAAGAATATAGTGAGTGAGTCAGGAGCCATAGACGGACTTGTACATGCGGCAGGTATTGGTCTTAACAGGCCTGTGAAGCTGAATAAGCCTGATTTTCTTGAGGATAATATTAAAATACATTTCTATGCTTTTTCTGAGCTGATCAGAGCAGCTTCGGCAAGAAAGAATTCCAATGAAGGAGCAAGCTATATAGGAGTTTCATCGGTGGCTGCAATTCATGGAAATAAAACCCAGGGAGCATATTCTGCAGCCAAGGCAGCCATGAATGCAGTGGTTCATCCTTATGCCAAGGAGCTGGCGCCAAAGGGAATCCGCGTAAATACCATTTCCTTTGGAATGGTGGATACGGATATGTATAAGGGATTTCTGGATTCCGGCGGTAATAATGAAGAGCTGCTGAGGGAACAGTATCTTGGTGTTATTCCGGTGGAATATGCGGGAAATGCCATTTGTTATCTTCTCAGTGATGCGGCTAAGTATATTACGGGTGGAAGCTTTAATTATGATGCCGGTGCGCTGTCATAATACTGATTCAAGTAATATAATACAGGGATAATAAATAGCTGATTAAAGGAATATAATAAATAGAGTACTAAATGATTAATTCAGGAGGAAAAGAGTTATGACCACAGAAGAAAAAATCGCAATGCTTGAGGAAACCTTTGAGATGGATGAAGGAAGCCTCACTCCGGAGATGGCACTTGCTGATATAGATGAATTTGATTCAATCGCAAAGCTTTCTCTTATTGTTCTTATGGACGATGAGTTTGGAAAGACAATTAAAAGTGATGATATAAAAGCACTGGAAACAGTGCAGGACATTCTTGATATGATGGAGTAAGAAAGATGGATAATAAAGAATTATATATAAATGCATTTGTAGAAGGACTTGGTATAGATGAGGAACAGGTGGAAGGGCTTAAGTTCCAGGGAGTTCCCGAGTGGGATTCAGTCGGACATATGACACTTGTAGCTGCAATCGAGGATGCCTTTGATATAGTTCTTGATACAGATGATATTATTACCTTTGATTCATTTGACAAAGGAATTGAAATACTTGCAAAGTATGATGTGACTATTTAATTTCTGCTTTTAGTTAATTGATTCTATTAGGTGAGGGTATGAAGAAAGAGATTATCAGCTTTGGGAAATATAAAATTCTGGATATTGCAGCTGACAGTGCTGACGATGTGCAGAGCGTAAGAGATTTTGATACAAGTATATTTCCGGTGGAAGGAATGTCTCTTGATCAATTCGATGCCGTAAAAATCACGGTACCTTCGTCTGCAGAAGCTGTAAATGGAATGAATGATGCCGGATATAGCTTTGGTGACAGGACGATACACGTCAGCATATCCCTTCCTAAGGCAGATATCGCTTTTGACCGACTTATCAGATTTGAAATCGAAAATTTGGATAAGGCGGGCATGTCTGATGATTTAAAAATGCGTATTCTTGAAATATCAAGGACGGGATTTGAAACTGACAGAAGATTTCATGTGATACCGCTTACATCAGATGATGTTAGAGAAACGGATGATAAACTTGCTGAAGCGGTTTTGACCCACTGGATTGATAATCTGAATGACCTTTATATATGCAGATATAAAGACAGAGTAGTTGGATTTCTTGACCTGGAAGAAGTAGATTCAAAAACTGCAGAGATACATCTTGCAGCGATAGATAAGACCGCAGTGGTTCCGGGAATTGCAATGTCTCTTTATGCAAATGCAGTAAAGACAGCTAAGGAATCCGGCTATCGAAAGTTAGTGGGCAGGATTAGTTCCCTCAATATGCCGGTGATAAATCTATACGCATCTCTCGGAGTGGTTTTTTCTGATCCACTGGATGTTTATATCAGGAGAATGACATGACGCTTGATGAACTCTACGACATAGATCCTTACGGACTGAATAAAGAAGATAAGGAGTCTTTAATTCTTGAGGGTATGAAGACTCTTACAAGACGTCATATGGATGGCTGCCCGGAATATAGAAAAATTGTCAAGCTTCTTGATGTTGACATAGACAATGTACAGTCATCAGCTGATGTGCCTTTTATTCCGGTAAGACTTTTTAAGGAATATGAGCTTCGTTCGGTTTCATTAGATGAGATAGTTAAAACTATGACGTCATCAGGTACATCGGGGCAGAAGGTTTCAAAGATATTTCTGGATAAGGAAAATGTGAGAAGCCAGACAAAGACGTTGGCGGCCATCATTTCATCTTATATTGGAAAACAGAGACTTCCACTGCTTCTGCTGGATACGGAGCTGGTTAAGAAGGACAGGTCCATGTTCTCTGCAAGGGGAGCGGGAATCATCGGATTTACAACATTTGGAAGAGATACTACATATGCTCTTGATGAGAATATGGAGATCGATATTGATAAAGTAAAAGCCTTCTCTGAAAAGCATAAGGATGAAACTGTTCTTATGTTTGGCTATACTTATATGATATGGCAGTATGTGATACGGGCTTTGGAGGAACGTAAGATTAGTTTTCCTTTTAAAGAGGTCATAGTATTTCATATAGGTGGATGGAAAAAGCTGAAGGATCAGGCTGTAAGTACACTAGAATATAATGAGAGACTCAGCCGCGTGCTTGGTGGTAATGCCGGAATTCATAATTATTATGGTATGGCAGAGCAGCTCGGCTCTGTTTTTGTTGAATGCGAATATGGACATATGCATTGTTCTAATTACTCGGACATTCACATTAGAAGACCAAAGGACTTTTCTGAGGCGGAAATTGGAGAGAAAGGACTCATCGAGCTGATGTCCCTGCTTCCCAGCAGTTATCCGGGACATGCTCTTCTTACAGAAGATGAGGGTGAGATACTGGGAATAGATGACTGTCCTTGCGGCAGACTTGGAAAGTACTTCAAGATACATGGAAGAATTAAGGGCGCGGAGCTCAGGGGGTGCAGTGATACCTATGAAAGACGTTGAATATCTTATAGGAAATGATGAAATCGTAAGTTTACCCCTTAAGGCCTATTCTCATGAGGTTTTGGACTTTGCTGCTGAACTTTCAGGCACCATCATGAAAGCGAAGGATGTGCGGAATTATCCGGATCTCGTGTCCTTTGCATTCTGGTGCAGGAAAGGAAATATAGAAAAGCTTAAAGAGGGATGCGATGATAATGAAGTGCGCTTGGGAAGAGGGCTGGCATTTCATATAGCACCGGGTAATATTCCGGTGAATTTTGCATTTACTTATATGTTTGGACTTTTAGCGGGATGTGCGAATATTGTGAGACTCCCGAGCAGAAGCTTTCCCCAGACGGATATGCTGGTGGATATAATACGTGAGGTGTTGAAAAACCATCCGGAGGTTCAGAAGAGAACAGCATTTGTAAGATATCCTTCAGATAGTGAGGCTACAGCTGAATTTTGTAAAAGAGCTGATGCCCGAATGATGTGGGGCGGAGATGCAACTGTAAGTAAGATCAAGGCCTTTGAGGCAAAGCCAAGATGCGTGGATGTGGCATTTCCGGATAGATATTCGCTTGCAGTTGTTAACGCAGAAGCTGTAAATAAGGCTGATGGCAGTGAACTGAAAAAACTTGCTGAGAACTTCTACAACGATACATATCTTATGGATCAAAATGCCTGTTCCAGCCCACAGCTAATCTTGTGGACAGGAGGAACATCGCGAGATGGAGAGGTTGACGAAGGAGTAATCGATTCAGCACAGGAAAAGTTCTGGAATGCAGTATATGCAGAAGCTGAAAGAAGATATTTTCTTCAGGATGCTATCGGAGTAGATAAGTATACAAAGCTTTGTCAGGATGCGATTGATTATGGAGATATGATCGAAAAGACAGAAAGACAGGGAAACCTGCTTTATAGAGTTAGACTCGGAAGTGTTGATGACAGATTAGAGAATCTGAGAGGAAAAGCCGGATATTTTTATGAGTATGTAATTAATGGTAAGAATATAATTAATGGTATAGATGAAGAATTATGCGATAAGATCAGAGAAACGGTGAATGAGAAGTACCAGACACTGACTTATTATGGATTTGATCCGGAAGAGCTTCGGAGTTATGTGATAGATAATAAGCTGAGAGGAATAGATAGAATAGTTCCAGTAGGAAAAGCACTTGATATAGGTGTTATCTGGGACGGATACGACCTGGTGAGGGTTTTATCTAGGATAGTCAGTTTATTATGATTAGGACAGTCGTTTAATTAATTGTTATTTGGTATTGCAGTTGCAAAGCGACTGAT
>CAMOCO010000096.1 GCA_946610715.1 uncultured Clostridia bacterium
GGGAAGAAGAGATGAGAGAACTTGTTCCGGGTGGTACTACGGATGAATATCCGATAGCTCTTCCCGGTGAGAAGGCAGTGAGAGAATCTTCATATACCGGAAAGGCTAATAAAAATGCTTCTAAGAAGAGTGGTTTAAAGGATAATGATACGAATGATGACGGACCTGTGGATTTCTTCAATATTGAACCATCTCAGGAGACCTATAATGATCCGTTTGGCAGTAATACATTATATGATGCTGCCAGCTCAAGGGTTATAGAAAAAGAGGAAATACCCGTTCCCACAAAGGATGAACTGGCAAATACCAGAACAGCTACTGACAGCTATTATTCGAAAGAAAGCTTTTCCGCAAAGGAAAGCGTTTCTCAGAAAGAAAGCTTTTCCGAAAATGAAAATGATACTGAGGAACTGCTGAATCCGAATACCACAGAAGAAAAGGTCAGCAAGGATGACAAGCTGAAGGCTACTGATGAGGTTAAGGATGAGATTGCCCGAAAGCAGACAGATAAACCGAAGAGAAAATATGTATTTCCACCTATGAAGCTTCTTAAGTCCGGAGGTACTGCATCATATTTTAAAAATGACGGAAGTGTCAGAGAAACTGCTAAAAGACTTAAGGAAACACTTGCAAGCTTCGGAGTGAATGTAACCATAACAGATTACAGCTGCGGACCTGCAGTTACCAGATATGAACTTCAACCCGAGCAGGGAGTAAAGGTTTCCAGAATACTTTCTCTTGCAGATGATATCAAGCTGAATCTTGCTGCTGCTGATATCAGAATCGAAGCTCCGATACCCGGTAAGGCTGCAATTGGTATAGAAGTTCCGAATAAAGATAACCAGATGGTTTATTTCAGGGATCTGATTGATAATGATTCCTTTAAGAAGTTTAAATCAAATGTTGCATTTGCGGTTGGAAAGGATATAGGCGGACAGATTGTAATAACTGATATCGCAAAGATGCCGCATCTCTTAATTGCCGGTGCAACAGGCTCCGGTAAATCGGTATGTATCAATACCATTATCATGAGTATTCTTTATAAAGCATCACCTGAAGATGTGAGAATGATAATGATCGATCCGAAGATGGTTGAGCTTGCTGCTTATAACGGAATCCCGCATCTTCTTATACCGGTAGTTACAGATCCGAAGAAAGCAGCCGGTGCTCTTAACTGGGCAGTAGAAGAGATGACAAAGAGATATCAGCTCTTTGCAAAATATGGAGTTAGAAATATTCAGGGCTTTAACCAGAAGGTTGAGCAGGAATCGGGTTCTGAAAATGAAGATCCGGCATTTACGCATATGCCTCAGATAATTGTTATAGTAGATGAGCTTGCGGACCTTATGATGGTTGCACACGGAGAGGTTGAAGATTCGATTGTAAGACTCTCACAGCTTGCCAGAGCTGCCGGAATTCACCTTGTTATCGCTACCCAGAGACCATCGGTTGATGTTATCACAGGTCTCATCAAGGCAAATATTCCTTCAAGAATTGCATTTGCGGTATCAAGCGGAACAGATTCGAGAACCATACTCGATATGGTTGGTGCTGAAAAACTGCTTGGAAAGGGCGATATGCTGTTTTATCCTACCGGATCCACAAAGCCGTCCAGAGTACAGGGCGCATTTATCTCTGATGACGAGGTATCAAGTGTTACAAGTTATATCAGAGAACATTCGGGAGATTCCGAGTATGATGCAAGTATATCCGAGTCTATAAATAATGCCGCGTCCCAGTCTTCATCCGGAGCTGTGTCAGCAGACGGTGAAGAAGCCGAAAGATATGATGAGCTTTTTGAAAGTGCCGGAAGAATGGTAATAGAGAAGGATAAAGCATCAATCGGTTATCTTCAGAGGAATTTCCGTATAGGATTTAACAGAGCGGCACGTATCATGGATCAGCTGTGTGAGGCCGGAGTTGTCGGACCGGAAGAGGGCACAAAGCCGAGAAAGATACTTATGACCATTGATGAATTTGAGGAAATTGTTAATCTTTAATATAGCGGAAATTTTCCGGTATATTATCAAAATAAATATAATCCAGGAGGAAAAAAATGCTTACTGATATTGAAATTGCACAGGCAGCCACTATGTCGGATATTCGCGAGGTAGCTGCAAAAATCGGAGCTGATGAAGACGGAATAGAAATGTATGGAAAATACATGGCCAAGATTTCGGATCAGTTTATTGACAGTATCAAGGACAATGAAGACGGAAAGCTTATCCTTGTAACTGCTATAAATCCGACACCTGCAGGTGAAGGTAAGACTACAGTTACACTTGGTCTGAATGATGCCCTGAGACGTCTTGGTAAAAATTCTGTAGTAGCTATGAGAGAGCCGTCTCTCGGTCCCTGCTTCGGTATCAAGGGCGGTGCAGCCGGCGGCGGATATGCTCAGGCTGTCCCTATGGAAAAACTCAATCTTCATTTTACAGGAGATTTTCATGCAATTACTTCAGCAAACAACCTCCTGTGTGCTATGCTTGATAATCATCTTCTGCAGGGAAATGCTCTGAATATTGACCCTAACAGAGTTGTTATCAAGAGATGCCTTGATATGAATGACAGAGCGCTCAGAAATATTGTAGTCGGTCTTGGAAAGAGACTTGATGGTGTGGTACGTGAGGATCATTTCTGCATTACAGTTGCTACAGAGGTTATGGCTATTCTCTGCCTTGCTGAGGACCTTAAGGACCTTGAGGAAAGACTCGGAAAAATTATCGTAGCTTATAATTATGATAATGAGCCTGTTACAGCGAAGGAGCTTAATGCTGTGGGAGCTATGACAGTTCTCCTTAAGGATGCCATAAGACCAAATCTTATCCAGTCTCTTGAAAATAATCCTGTATTTGTACATGGCGGACCGTTTGCAAATATTGCGCATGGATGTAATTCGGTGAGAGCTACAAAGACAGCTCTTAAATGTGCTGATTATGTTGTTACGGAGGCAGGATTCGGTGCAGATCTGGGAGCTGAAAAGTTCCTTGATATTAAATGCCGTATGGCTGGTCTTAAGCCGGATGCGGTTGTACTTGTAGCAACAGCGAGAGCCCTTAAATATAACGGCGGGGTTCCGAAGGCCGATCTTTCAAATGAAAATGTTGAGGCTCTTCGTAAGGGAATCTGCAATCTCGGTAAGCATATAGAGAATCTTCAGAAGTATGGTGTGCCGATCGTAGTTACGATCAATAAATTCGTAGCCGATACTGATGCTGAGGTAGAGGCAATCAAAGAATTTGTTGAGTCAAAGGGCTGCAAGTTTACCGTTTCCGAAGTGTGGGCTAAAGGCGGTGAAGGCGGAGAGGAACTGGCAAAGGCTGTTCTTGATACAATTGAAAATATTCCTTCAAATTATGCTCCGCTCTACAGTACAGAGCTTTCTATCAAAGAAAAGATAGAAACTATTTCCAAGGAGATATACGGAGCAAGAGGTGTTGTATACAGTCCTGAAGCAGAGAGAGCTATCAGCAGGATCGAAGCTATCGGTTACGGAAAGACACCTGTATGTATGGCTAAAACACAATACTCACTTTCAGATGATCAGACACTTCTCGGAAGACCTGAGAACTATGATATAACTGTCAGAGAGGTATATGTATCTGCAGGTGCAGGTTTTGTAGTTGCTATAGCAGGAGCAATCATGACTATGCCCGGACTTCCAAAGAGTCCTGCGGCTGAGAGAATATATATTGATGATAACGGAACAACAGTCGGATTGTTTTGATAAGATGGCATAAGGAGTCGGATATATGGCTGAACTTATAGATGGTAAAAAGGTATCGCAGGAACTCAAGGATGATGTGAGAACAGAAGTGGAAGGGCTTAAGGATAAAGGTATCGAACCTGTTCTTGCAGTTATTCTTGTAGGGCAGGATCCTGCATCTACAGTATATGTAAATAATAAAAAGAAAGCATGCGAATATACGGGTATCAGATCCCTGTCATATGAGCTGCCGGAAGAAACAACAGAAGAAGAGCTTTTAGAGCTGATAGATAAGCTTAATGAAGATGATAACTGCGACGGAATACTGGTGCAGCTGCCGCTTCCAAAGCATATAAATGAAGATAAGATAATCAAGAGAATCAGCCCGGATAAGGATGTGGATGGATTCCATCCTGAGAGTGTCGGCCGTCTATCGCTTGGTGAAAGGGGCTTTAAGTCCTGTACACCCGCAGGAGTAATCGAGCTTCTTAAAAGAAGCGGTACTCAGATAGACGGAAAACATGCTGTAGTTGTCGGAAGAAGTAATATCGTCGGAAAGCCTATGGCAATGCTTCTTCTCAGAGAAAATGCTACGGTAACAGTATGCCATTCTCATACAGCAAATCTTAAAGAGCTTACAAGACTGGCTGATATTCTTATAGTAGCTATAGGAAAACCTAAATTTATAGATGCATCATATGTGAAAGAGGGCGCTACGGTAATAGATGTCGGTATCCACAGACTCGAAGGCAAAAAACTCTGTGGTGATGTCGATTTTGAATCTGTAAGTAAAGTTGCGGGAAAGATCACTCCGGTTCCGGGGGGAGTCGGACCTATGACTATTGCAGAGCTTATGAATAATTGTATGGAAGCTGCCGAAATGCATGCAAATAAGTAGTTAATTGAGGATTATTTGATGAAAATCATACTTATATCCCTGGGATGTGACAAGAATACCGCAGACAGTTCCAAGATGCTGGGTATTCTCAGTCACAGAGGTTATGAACTTACAAGTGATATTGAAGAAGCTGATGCAGCTGTTGTAAATACATGCTGCTTTATTCAGTCGGCCACCGAAGAGAGCATTAACATGATATTTGATCTGGCCGCTCATAAGAGTGAAGGACTTAAATATCTTGTGGTAGCAGGCTGTATGGCTGAAAGATATAAAGAAGAAATTGCAAGAGATATTCCGGAAGTGGATGCATTTATAGGTACAGGCAGCCTTGAAAAAATAGCTGATGTGATCGATGAGCTGGCTTCGGCAAAAACAGCTATCATGTGTTTCGATGGTGATGATACAGCTTTTGCGGCTGAGGGCATAGAAAGATATCATGTGATTACCGAGAGACCTTTTTCGGAATATCTGAAAATTGCCGATGGCTGCGATAAAAGATGTACTTACTGTGCTATACCGAATTTTAAAGGGAAATATAAAAGTGTTCCCATGGAACTCATCATAAAAGAAGCCGAAAAACTTGCCCGGGACGGTGTCAGAGAGCTTATCCTTGTAGCTCAGGAAACTACCTGTTACGGAATGGACATTTATAAAGAAAAAAGACTGCATATTCTGCTGCGTGAGCTCAGCAAGGTGGAAGGCATTGACTGGATAAGAATTCTCTATTGTTATCCCGAAGAAATATATGATAAGCTTATAGACGAGATGGCTTCAAATCCCAAGGTTCTTCATTATATAGATATGCCCGTTCAACATACTGAATCCGAAGTATTAAGGAGGATGGGCAGAAGAATAGATAAAGAGGGTATTAAAAACATTATAAAAAAACTCAGGGAGAAGATTCCTGACATATGTATCAGAACTACTCTTATTGCCGGATTTCCCGGAGAAACCGAAGAACAGCACAGTGCTCTCATGGATACCCTTTCGGAGCTCAGATTCGATCATCTCGGAGTATTTAATTATTCACGTGAAGAGGGAACTGCAGCAGCTGATTTTCCGGATCAGATTGATGACGATATAAAGGACAGATACAGCAGAGAGATTATGGAACTATCTGCAGAAATATCTGAAGAGAAGAATAAAGAATTGATCGGTTCCGTAATGGACGTTATGATTGAAGGTTATCTTCCCGATGCTGAAGTATATGTGGCACGTTCTTACCGGGATGCACCTGATGTCGATGGCCTTATATATCTTAAATCTGATATAGAACTGATATCCGGAGATATTAAG
>CAMOCO010000097.1 GCA_946610715.1 uncultured Clostridia bacterium
CGGACTTGAGTGCTCAGTAGTAAATGTCAAGGTTTCGGGAATTGATTTCGGAGATTAATAATATGACAAGACGTGAGATCAGAGAATATATATTTAAGGTGGTATTTCAGATACCTTTTTATGGTGCTGATAATATGCAGGAGCAGGCTGCGATTGATATAGAAAGCCTCAAGGAATTATACAAAGATCCCATTGATGACAGTGACAAGGTTAAGATGTCGCAGAATAATGAAAAATATATAACCGATAAGCTGAATGGCCTGCTGTTTCATCTTAATGACATTGATGAATGTCTGGGAAAAAATTCCGACAACTGGGAGCTCGACAGAATAGGAAAAGAGGAGCTTGCAATACTCAGGCTTGCTGCATTTGAGATTCTGTATGATGATGAGGTTCCTGATGCGGTTGCCATCAATGAAGCAGTTGAAATAGCTAAGAAATACTCCGACGAAAAATCTGCAAAATTTATAAACGGAGTATTATCGGGAATCAAGAATTCCAAGGAAAAGTAAAAGACGAAAAGAGAACCGGATGAAAGAGTATACAGTCAGTGCGCTGAATAATTACATAAAAAGGATGCTGGATAATGATCTTGTTCTCAGAAATATTGTAGTTGCCGGCGAAGTGTCCAATTGTACATATCATGGTTCGGGGCATATCTATTTTACCATCAAGGATACAGCCTCGGCACTGTCCTGTATGATGTATAAAAGTAAGAGAGAGAATGGACTTAAGTTTAAGCTTGAGACAGGAATGCAGGTAGTGGTATCGGGTAATGTCTCGGTATTTGAGAGGGATGGAAGATATCAGCTGTATGCAAACAGTATAAAAGCCGTTGTGGATGAAAAGGGCAAATTGTATGAAGAATATGAGAAGCTGAAGGTTAAGCTGTATGAAGAAGGTTTATTTGATTTTGAGATAAAGAAACCTATTCCCGCTCATCCTAAAGCTGTCGGTATAGTTACCGCCCCTACAGGTGCCGCAATTCAGGATATTATAAATATTTCAAAGAGAAGAAATCCCTATGTTCAGCTGTATCTCTATCCTGCAAAAGTGCAGGGGGACGGAGCTGCGGCAACCATTGTAAAGGGGATTGAAGCACTGGACAAGATGGGTCTTGATACGATAATCATTGGTCGCGGTGGCGGAAGTATAGAAGACCTGTGGGCATTCAATGAGGAAATTGTGGCAAGAGCAATATATGCCGCAAAGACGCCCATTATCTCCGGGACGGGACATGAAGTAGATAATACGATAGCGGATTATGCGGCAGATCTGAGGGCTCCGACGCCATCTGCGGCAGCGGAACTTGCAATCGATAATGTTGTGGATACCATAAATAAAGTAAATAATCTGAATGACAGTATCAGACGGGGATTCATGTTCAGATATAATGAGATTAAGTACCGTTACTCAGATCTCAGAAATAATCTTGAGAGACTGAAACCGGAAGCGACACTTCGAAGTAAGCAGTTTGATCTTGAAAAATTAACCGACAGATTGCATCAGCTTATGTCGGATAAGCTGAGTAAGACAAAGCACCGACTTACGGTGGATATAGAAAGACTTAATGGACTGTCACCTACAGCCAAGCTGATAAACGGTTTCGGCTACATTTCCCATGACGGAAATCCCGTAATGGGAGTAGCGGATGTGAAGTCCGGTGATAAATTGGAAATAATCATGCATGATGGTACTGTCAGTGCCACGGTAGAATAGGAATATGAAGGAAAATATGGCAGATAACAATAAAAATAAAGAAGAATTCAGTATCGAAACCGCTATGAAAAGGCTGGAGGAGATAAATGCCACTCTTGCGGGCGGAGACATATCTCTAAAGGACTCATTGGCACTTTATCAGGAAGGCGTGAAAATTGCCGGCGAATGTAAGGAGAATCTTGAGGGAATCGAGAAAGAGATAATCATCCTGTCCGGTGAAAATAAAGAGTAGATATCCGGGGGGAAGGCATAAGAAGCAATGGATGGATTTAATAATTTGACCAAAAAAGTGAATGATATAGTACAGCGTTATCTTCCGGGAACAGATGAGCCATCTGCCATGGTAGCGGAGGCTATGGCTTATGCCATGTCATCGGGAGGAAAAAGGATAAGACCGCTCATAATGTATCTTACATACAGGGCTGCCTGCAGTGAGGAGGAATATAAAAAGGATGGGGATGATCCGTTTACGGTGGAGGATAGTGATCTCTTCCGGTTCATGGCTGCAATAGAGATGATTCATACAAGCTCCCTGATCCATGATGATCTTCCTGCACTTGATAATGATTCCCTGAGAAGGGGAATGCCTACGGTTCATATAAAATATAGAGAAGATGTGGCAATTCTGGCAGGTGATGCTCTCATGAACTATGCCTATGAAATAGCGGGAGAAACTCTTAAGGCAGCTGTGGGAAGCATCAGACATGAGAAAGCGCTTCTTACTCTTATGAATAAGACCGGAATATTCGGAATGCTGGGCGGACAGAGTGCGGATGTGGTTCTGTCCGGGCAATCAATATCCGAAGAAGAGAGAGAATTCATTTACGAGAAGAAGACATCGGCACTTATTGAGGCACCATTTATGATCGGAGCCCTTCTGGCAGGAGCTGGTGATGAAGAGGTCAATCTTCTTGAGCAGGCAGGCAGAAAACTGGGGATAGCTTTTCAGGTAAGGGATGATATGCTTGACGTCATATCCGATGCAGAGACTCTTGGCAAGGATGTGGGTCAGGATGAGAAAAATAATAAAAGTACATATGTGGCGCAGTATGGAATGGAGGCTGCCGACAGGCGGGTGAGAGAGCTGACCGAATCTGTGCAGGATACGCTGGGACGGGTTTTCGGATCGGACGAGAGAAAGGAAACTGTGCTTCTAAAAAAGCTTGTGGATGAACTTGCGGGCCGCAAAAACTGAGGCCTCATCATGAGCAGAAAAGAGTTAAGATAATATGAGTATACTTGATAGTATAAATAAAGAAAATGATATAAAGAATGTTTCAGAGGATGATATTCCGGAGCTGGCAGAGGAGATCAGGGCATTTATACTCGGGAATGTCAGCAGGACGGGAGGACATCTTGCATCAAATCTCGGAGCCGTAGAGCTTACTATGGCGCTTCATTTATGCATGGATTTTCCGAAGGATAAATTGATATTTGATGTAGGACATCAGTCCTATACACATAAGGTGCTTACCGGAAGAAAGGATGATTTTTACAAGCTCAGGCAGTTTGGAGGAATCAGCGGATTTCCAAAGACAAGCGAATCTGAGGCTGATGCATTTAATACCGGACACAGTTCCACATCTCTTTCGGCAGCCATGGGTTTTGCTAAGGCAAGGGAGCTTAAGGGGACGGATGAAAAGATATGTGCGGTGATCGGAGACGGCTCAATGACCGGAGGTATGGTCTACGAAGCTTTAGATCAGATGTCACAGCTGAAATCCAATTGCCTTGTTGTCCTGAATGATAACGAGATGTCCATATCAAAAAATGTCGGCGGACTTTCCATGAGCCTGAATAAGCTGCGTGTAGGAAAGACATATAACAGTCTTAAATCCAATGTGGAGAATGCGATTCTCAATATTCCCGATCTGGGTATCAGGATGGCCAAGGGCATTAAGAGATCCAAGGATTCCATAAGAAATCTTCTTATTCCGGGTTCTTTCTTCGAGGAAATGGGAATAACTTATATAGGTCCCATTGACGGACATAATATTCCTGAAATGGTAAAAATCTTCAATGATGCGTTCCGTCTGGAAAAGCCGGTCATAGTTCATGTCAAGACAGTTAAAGGAAAGGGCTATCCTGTTGCCGAAAGGCATCCCGAGTATTTCCACGGGGTAGGTCCGTTTGATATCGATACGGGTAAGCCTCTTAATCTTAAAAAGACCAGAACCTATACGGATGTTTTTGCAGAGAAGCTGATAGAGCTGGGTGAAAGGGATGAAAAAATCGTTGCCATCACTGCAGCTATGGGAAGCGGAACGGGAATTAAGAAGTTCGGTAAAAGGTTTCCGGACAGAACCTTTGATGTTGGAATTGCGGAGCAGCATGCAGTTACATTTGCGGCAGGTCTCGCAAGGGGCGGCTTCACGCCTGTTGTTGCCATATATTCATCATTTTTGCAAAGAGCCTATGATCAGATACTGCATGATGTATGTCTGCAGAATCTGCATGTGATATTTGCCATAGACAGATCCGGAATTGTAGGTGAGGATGGTGAGACTCATCAGGGTATATATGATACTGCGTATCTGAGGAGTATGCCGGGAATGACCATAATTGCTCCAAAGGGAGAAAAGGAACTTGAAGCTGCGCTTGAATATGCCATGACCTTAGACGGTCCGGTGGCTGTAAAGTACAGCAAGGGCGGCTGCTATGATGATGCAGATAAAAAGTCCGTCAGATTTATTGACGGAAGAGCCGAGGTAATCAATTTTTCATCTGTTGTAGGGAGTTATAACGGCCCCTCCGTAGCGCTTATAGGCGTGGGAGATATGGTTCGTATTGCAACCGAAGTAAGAGATAAGATAAATGATGATACAGGGATGACGCCAACGGTTATAAACCTCAGATTTATCAAACCACTGGACAAGGAAAGGATAAGGGAAACAGCAGAGAATTATGATATAGTTGCTGTTATTGAGGATACAGCCATTTCCGGAAGCGCGGGAGAAGCCATCGGTTACGAAATCGCATCCGTAAAATCCGGATGCAGACTGATGCATTTCTGTATTAAAAATGAGAGACTCCAGCACGGAAGTGTATCCAGGCTTCTTGAATCGGAAGGACTGGATGCTGAGTCTATATACAGATCAATTAAAAAGGCAATAAATGACAGATAGATCATTAAGGTTATAAAAACATGAGTAAGAAGAGACTGGATGTAATGCTGTTTGAGAGAGGATTTGCCGAGTCGAGAGAAAAGGCAAAAGCAATCATCATGTCCGGCATTGTATATGTTAACGGTGAAAAAGAGGATAAGGCCGGCAGCAGCTTTGATGAAAAAGTTGATATTGAAGTGAGAGGTAAAACTCTGAAGTATGTCAGCAGAGGAGGTCTGAAACTGGAAAAGGCCATGGAAAGCTTTCCTATCAGGCTTGACGGCAGAATATGTATGGATATAGGTGCATCCACCGGAGGCTTTACAGATTGCATGCTTCAGAATGGTGCTGTAAAGGTTTATGCCATTGATGTGGGATACGGACAGCTGGCATGGAAGCTTAGAGAAGATGCAAGAGTCATATGCATGGAAAATACAAATATCAGATACGTAGAGCCGGAGGCACTGGATGAGGTTCCGGATTTTGCATCGGTGGACGTTTCATTTATCTCGCTTTCAAAAGTACTTCCGGTTATGTACAGGCTGCTGGGAGTTAGGAGTGAAGCGGTATGCCTTATAAAACCCCAGTTTGAAGCAGGCAGAGAAAAGGTCGGGAAAAAGGGTGTAGTGAGAGATAAGAAGGTTCACGAAGAAGTTATCGCTGCCTGCACCGGATATGCAGCGGAAAACGGTTTCAATGTTCTGGGACTGGATTTTTCTCCGGTAAAGGGACCCGAAGGAAATATCGAGTACCTTATGTACCTTGAGAAAAAATCCGAATCGGGAGAAACAGCCCCGGACAGTGACAGGACGGACAACGACAGAACGGACAGTGACAGGACGGACAACGACGAAAAGAATATGATTCATGATCTTGTGGAGAGAAGCCACAGTGTGCTTGATAAGTGAAATACAGGTATTAAACCATGAAGAAATGTGATAAATTTTTAATAATTGTAAATGATCTGAAGGATACAGGATTTGAAATCTCCGGAAAGCTTGAGAATTATATAAAGTCTCAGGGAAAACAGGTTT
>CAMOCO010000098.1 GCA_946610715.1 uncultured Clostridia bacterium
ACCCGTGACCTCAACATTACCGATGTTGCGCTCTACCGACTGAGCTATAACAGCATTACCTTAGACATAATAAAGGAATTTGTTTTATTTGTCAATTGCAGACTTAAGTTTATTCCTTATACGCTGAAGAGCATTATTCACAGACTTCTCATCCTTACCTATAATTCCGGCTATTTCACCGGAGGATTTACCTGATATATATAAAAGCGCAACCCTTTTCTCTGTAAGACTCAGCTTCTTTTCAAGCATATCATACATTTCCCTGTAACGTTCATCCATCAGAACTTCTTCTTCAGGTCCCGGCGAATTATCTATAAGCGTTTCATATATCGGAGTCTCGCCCTCTTCATCTTCACCTGAATAAATTGAAATATATGTATTAAGTGGAATATGCTTTTCCCTGTTGGCACTCTTGATATAGGAATTCAGTCTGTTTCTCACGCAGGTGGTGGCAAATGTACTGAATTTTGCATCGGACGCTGTATTATAGCTTCTGATTGCGGAAAACAGCCCTATCATTCCCTCCTGCATAATATCCTCAACCTCTGCACCCACTATATAAAGCGGTCTTATCTCATGCTTTACGATATAACTGTATTTATTTATAAGATATTCCTCGGCATCAAAATCACCGTTCTCGGACATTTCAATAAGGTCATTATCTGAATATAAACTAAAATCTTTTGTAGACATTTAACCTTCCCCCGGCAAAGCCCTTTAACTTTCCTTCTCTAACCTCTGACGCACGATTTCATACGCAAGAACACCTGCCGCAACAGAGGCATTCAGTGAATCAATATCCCCCTTCATAGGAATTGATACAACATAATCACATTTTTCTTTTACAAGTCTGGACACACCATGACCTTCATTTCCTATAACCAGTCCTATAGGTCCCGTAAGATTTGCCTTATACATTGTTTCGCCCTTCATGTCGGCACAGGCAAACCATAGGCCTCTATCCTTTAATTCATCAATGGTTTTGGAAATATTTGTAACCTTAACCACCGGAGTATAATTAATAGCTCCCGCAGAAGCTTTTGCCACGACGGAAGTAAGCCCTGCAGCACGATGTTTGGAAATAATAACTCCGTGTGCTCCCGACAGATTTGCGGTTCTGATTATTGCACCAAGATTATGAGGATCCTCAATCTCGTCAAGGATAAATATAAAAGGCGCCTCTCCCTTTTTCTCGGCAAGTGCAAATATATCTTCGATATCCGAATATTTATAAGAAGCACATCTGGCAATAATCCCCTGATGCTTTCCGGTTTCGGACATCTGATCAAGCTTCTGCTTTCTTACTCTGGTTATCAGAGTATCTGTACCCTTAAGCCTGGACAAAATGGAAGCCACCGTATTATCCTGAATACCTTCCTGTATAAACAATTTATCAATAGTCTTACCTGAACGGATTGCTTCCTGCACTGCATTTCGTCCTTCGATAAGATCGGACATATTATCAGCCTTTGTCTCGTCGATCATAACAATTCTCCTGATTAATTATTGAGGCGGAGGATACCCGGCTATTCACTTAGTTCACCGGCTTTATCCAGTACAGTATGAATTATATCATCCAGCCTGTCATATTCCTTACATAGATATAAAAAGCCTACCAGAGCTTCCAGTCCGGTAGCCTTTTTATATTCTGCCATTGTTGCATTCTTTGCTTTTGTATGTACAGATGCATTTCTTCCGCGATTATATATATCATTTTCTGTTTCATCAAGGTTTTCCATCCATTCATCTATAAAAGACGATTGATTTCTTGCGCATACTATTTTGCTTACCCTCTGATGAAATTTTTCCACGGGCATATTATGATGAGCTACCATATATTCCTTAATTTTCAGGTCAAATACAGAATCACCTATATATGCCAGTGTAAGCGGTGAATACATAGAATATTTTTTTCTGAGATTTAAGCTTTCTTCCACTTCACGCCCTCTCTGGTATCTTCAATGATGATACCCATGTCCAGAAGTTCCGCCCTGATTTCATCCGCACGAGCGAAGTTTCTGGCTTTTTTGGCTTCGGTTCTTTCACTTATCATAGCTTCAATCTTCGATAACTCATCATCGGCAATCTCATCAGCCTTCCTTACAATATGGATTCCGAGAACCTTATCGCTGAGTTCAAATAATGTATCATAGAGTTTCTCGGCAAATTCCGATGAAGAATTTTCATTCGTATTAGCATTGGTAAATCTGATAAGCTCAAACAGGATTGATACAGCATCAGCCGTATTGAGGTCATCATCCATCGCCTCATCAAATCTGTCAGTAAACTTCGGAAGTTCCTCCTGAAGCAGTTTCTCTTCCTCAGGTGATAGAGGCTTTCCGTTATTTTTTCCTGCTATACCGGCAAGTTTTTCAGCGCCGTTAAGTATTCTGTCCAGTCCTTTTGCTGCGTCCTGA
This sequence comes from uncultured Clostridia bacterium, assembly GCA_946610715.1. Taxonomy (GTDB): domain Bacteria; phylum Bacillota; class Clostridia; order Lachnospirales; family Lachnospiraceae; genus Eubacterium_Q. The sequence continues at coordinate 2,418 of CAMOCO010000098.1, forward strand.
ACCAGTTCCTCCGAAAAATTAAGCGGCGTTCTGTACTGAGCCGAAAGCATGAAAAATCTTATAACCTGTGGATCATATTTATTGCAGATATCTCTTACCGTGAAGAAATTTCCAAGCGATTTTGACATTTTATCCCCATTAATCTTTAGAAATGCATTATGCATCCAGTAACGGGCAAATTCGGCATCATTTGCAGCCTCACTTTGAGCTATCTCATTTTCATGGTGTGGAAAGATCAGATCCTCGCCGCCGGCATGTATATCCAGTGTTCCGCCGATATACTTCTTTGCCATGCATGAACACTCAAGATGCCAGCCGGGACGTCCTTCACTCCAGGGTGATTTCCAGGATGGTTCCCCTTCTTTCTTTGGTTTCCACAGAACGAAATCGAGAGGATCCTCCTTTTCATCCTCACCGCTTACCTTGAGCTGATGAGCCTCTGCTCTATGTCCGGACTCAAGGTCATCAATATTCTTATGAGACAGCTTACCATAACCGTTAAAGCTTCTGGTTCTGAAGTAAACTGTTCCGTTCTTCTCATAAGCATGTCCCTTGTTTATAAGTGTATTAACAAGATTTATCATATCGGGAATTTCTTTTGTAGCCTGAGGATGAGTTGTGGCAGGGCTTACATTCAGAGCCTCCATATCTTTTTTACATTCCTCAATATACTTTTCGGAAATAACCGATGAATCAACATTCTCTTCAATAGCCCTTTTTATAATCTTATCATCAACATCGGTGAAGTTAGATACATAATTAACTTCGTACCCCTTATGTTCAAGATAACGTCTTAAAGTATCAAATACTATCATGGGGCGTGCATTTCCGATATGAATAAAATCATATACCGTAGGACCGCATACATAGATGCCCACCTTGCCCGGAGTAATAGGAACAAATTCTTCTTTTCTTCTGGTAAGCGTATTGTAAATCTTCATATAAAATCCACCTGTATTACTAAATTATTATATAACTTTTTCAAGTATCTCATTACTTCTCTTTACAAAGCCTGTCAGCTCTTCTGCTGTCAAAGGTCTGTTGGCAAGTACAGCCAGATCATACAGCTGACAGCATACGGCACCTGTTATCTCAGCATCAGGATTATCCATTATATACTTAACAAGCTTATTGTTTACATTAAGTATAAGTGTCTCTTTTCCTTCACCGAATGGATTAGGTCCGCCAAAGCTGTATATCTTCATCATTTCAGCCATTCTTCTCTCATTTTCTGACTGAAGTATCATGGATGATACATTTTCATCTTTGAGACTTCTCGCTTCAAGAACCAATTTATCATTTCCGAGAGCCTTTTTAAAGATGTCAGTTAATTTTTCAGTGAAATTCTTTGCATCTTCCTCGGATAATTCCTCACCTTTAAGGCTGTCACTGATATCAGAGTCAATTCTGAGGAACTTAACGCCCTCATTCTTGGCTTCCATACTTGTAATATATGGGCTGTCGATATTGTGGGTAAGGAAAATGGCATCCATGCCTTCTTTCTTAAACATATCTATATACTGAGCCTGAGTCTGCTCATCGCTGACATAAAATACTTTATTTTCATGAGTATCCTTTGCAGCATCCAGATAATCTTGCAGTGATATATATTTACCCTCAAGATTACGGAATATCATGGCCTTTTCCATCTTCTCATTAAATTTATCATCCTTCAGGCAGCCAAATTTAATGAATGGGGAAATGTCGTCCCACAGCTTCTCATATTCATCACGATGATTCTTGAACATACCGGTAAGCTTATCAGCCACCTTCTTGGTAATATAATCAGAGATTTTAGTAACAAAGCCGTCATTCTGAAGCGCACTTCTTGATACATTAAGAGGCAGGTCCGGACAATCTATAACACCCTTCAGAACCAGAAGAAATTCCGGAATGACCTCTTTGATATTATCGGCAACAAACACCTGATTGTTATAAAGTTTTACCTTTCCTTCCAGCTGATCTACATTCGGGTTAAGTCTCGGGAAGTAAAGAATTCCTTTAAGATTAAAAGGATAATCCATATTTAGATGGATCCAGAACATAGGCTCTTTAAAGTCATAGAATACCTTCTGATAGAATTCTTTATAATCCTCATCTTTGCAGTCACCGGGAGTTCTCATCCAAAGAGGATTGATATCATTAAGAGGTTTTGGTTCATTTGTATCATCATCAGTTTCAACTACATCATCTGAATCGGACGATTCATCTGAACCTGCATCTTCAGAACCAGCGACATCTCCTGCTTCTTCGGGAGCATCACCGATAAGCTCATCTTCCTCTTTTTTCTCAGCCTTTTTCTTAGCTGCCTTCGCCTTTTTATCGGCCTTTAACTCAACTTCGTCTTTTTTCTTTTTTGCCTCATCTTCATTTACATAGTATATTTCAACAGGCATAAATGAGCAGTATTTATTTACTACCTCTTTAACCCTGTATTCATTTGCAAATTCAAGACTGTCCTCTGCAAGATAGAGGGTTATTCTTGTACCTCTCTCACTGTAATCTCCGTCCCGCATCTCATAGGTTGTACCGCCGTCACTTTCCCAGTAAACAGGCGTAGCGTCCTTCTGATATGAAAGGGTCTCAATTGTTACTTTATCGGCAACCATGAAGGCAGAATAGAATCCGAGACCGAAATGACCGATGATCTGATCCTTAGCGTCTTTATCTTTATATTTTTCAAGGAAATCAGCTGCTCCGGAAAATGCAATCTGATTGATATATTTATCAACCTCATCCCTTGTCATACCGATACCGTTATCGATAAATGTTATAGTTCTGTCCAGTGGACTTGAAAGTACTTTAACTGCAAATTTTTCCCCTTCCGGAAGCTCTGCTTCACCAATGGATGCAAGTCTCTTAAGCTTAGTAACCGCATCAACTCCGTTAGAGATCAGCTCTCTGATAAAAATGTCATGATCTGAATAAAGCCATTTCTTAATAATAGGAAAAATATTCTCACTATTAATTGTTAAATTACCTTTTTCTGTTGACATTACCAACTACCTCTTTTCTATTTATAATTAAGCATTGTAACGCCGCAGGTCTCAAAAGTCAATGAGATTTTAGCACTCAAGCCCAGTTAGTGCTAATAATAAAATTGCAAATAAAAAGCGCAACAAGAAAAGCCCCAGAACTTATCTGAGGCTTCTCCTGAAAAGGACGGTTTAATTGTTAATTAATTGTTACATTCAGTGTAACATTTGTACTGTGAAAAATCAACAAAAAGATTCTGTAAAAATGCACAAAATTTTCAAAGAAAATCATAATATATCAAGTTCCGTGAAGATA
>CAMOCO010000099.1 GCA_946610715.1 uncultured Clostridia bacterium
TTGCAATTCCCTGGAGAAGCAGGAATGCATTGAATGGTGAAATGGATGCTCCCGCATCTCTGAGAAGGATTGCACGGATATATGTTACAAAAGCTGCAGGTCCTACTACATCATAAAATGATACACCATGATAGCTTGGATTTGCTTCGGCAATGTTAGGATACTTGCCGCTTGCCTTCCAGTTGAACTTTCCTGATTCAATGATCACACCACCGAGAGTTGTTCCATGTCCACCGATAAACTTGGTTGCAGAATGAACTACGATATCTGCACCATGCTCAATCGGTCTGATAAGGAATGGTGTACCGAAGGTATTATCAACCACAACCGGAAGTCCATACTTATGGGCAATCTCGGAGATAGCATCGATATCCGGAATATCACTGTTTGGATTTCCAAGTGTCTCAAGATAAATGGCTCTTGTATTATCTTTGATTGCTCCCTCAACTTCTGCAAGATTATGAGCATCTACAAATGTTGTCTCGATGCCATACTGTGGAAGTGTATGGGACAGGAGGTTATAGCTTCCTCCGTAGATTGTTTTCTGTGCGACAATGTGTCCGCCGTTTGCTGCAAGAGCTTCTATTGTGTAAGTAATCGCAGCAGCTCCGGATGCAAGTGCAAGTGCTGCGCTTCCGCCTTCCAGTGCGGCAAGTCTTTTTTCAAGCACATCCTGAGTTGTATTTGTAAGTCTTCCGTAAATATTTCCCGGATCTGCAAGTCCAAATCTGTCAGCCGCATGCTGACTGTTATGGAATACATATGAAGTTGTCTGATAAATAGGAACCGCCCTTGAATCAGTTGTGGGATCTGCCTGTTCCTGTCCTACGTGAAGCTGTAATGTTTCGAATCTGTAATTTGCCATAGTTTTTTCCTCCTGAATTCTCTTTTTTTTCCGGGCTCTGCCCTTCTGATCGATATTTCAATTTCTGATTTGAAATCGTTTCATGTATCGGATAATACACCCTTTTACCTACTGTGTCAATGGGTTATTGCACTATGTGTTCTACCTTTTTAATATACTTAGTTATAGTTTTTACCTATAACATAAAATCTTTACATTTTCTCCCAACGATTGTATTATAACTAGTACAAAAACCTATTTAACCTAAGGTATAGTAGGTTTAAAATTCAGGAGGTTAAAATCAGTATGATTTCAACAAAAGGAAGATATGCACTTCGAGTTATGATCGACTTGGCAAAACTGGATGGTAATGGTTATATTCCTTTAAAGGATATAGCTGAGAGACAGAACATATCAAAAAAATACCTGGAAATAATAGTAAAGGATCTTGTTGCCGGCGGACTCATAGTCGGCGCCAGCGGAAAAGGCGGCGGCTATATGTTGAGCCGGAAGCCGGAAAAATACAGCGCCGGTGAGATTATTGAACTTATGGAAGGTTCTCTCGCCCCTGTAGCTTGTCTTAAAGATAAGAATTATAAATGCGACAGAAAAAAAACCTGTGAGACTCTTCAGATGTGGAAGGATTATTACAAGCTGACGCATGATTTCTTCTACAAAAAAAAGCTCACAGATTTTATAAAATAATTATTTACGTTTTTTAGAACTTTTGGATTTCTTCTTGACGGAAAAGCCGAACTTTCCTAGCTTTTTACCCAGAGAAAAGTACTCGCCATGTGAATATACAATAAGGTCGGCACGAGTCATATCAAACCTGCCGCTTTCATCCATGAATCTGTCATCTACGGTAACTCCCTTCACTTCAGCTATGAACATATCATGGGAGCCAAGTTTTTCAATTTTTTTCACCTTACAGTATATATTAACAGGGCACTCATCTATAGCCGGAGTATCAATGAATTCTGAATGATACTCCGTCAGCTTCATTTCTTTAAATTTATCATAATCCCTTCCGGATTTCACACCGCACCAGTCGCAGGCTCCTGCAAGCCCGGAGGGAACCAGATTTACAACAAATTCTCCCGATTCATTTATTATGTCATAGGAAAACCTTGAGGGTCTCACGGAAATAGACAGCATCGCCGGGTCTGAACAGATTGTCCCTGTCCAGGCAAGGGTAATAATATTCGGTCTCTCTCCCTTTTTTTGACAGCTTACCATTACAGCAGGCAATGGATACAGCATATTCCCCGCTCTCCAGCTATCCTTTCCCATCCTTTTGTTCCTCCCATCATTCTCCGTATATCAATCTTTTCTCGATTATCCTTCCCAGTAATCAGGTTCTAATCCGACAGCATCAACCTCACACTTAAAGAGGCATCCATCATGTTCTCCCTTTTTACCGTCTCCTGATGTGGTAATAAAGAGAGTATTCATATTCTCACCACTGAAACAGCAGGAGGTTACATTTTCTGCAGCCACAATTATCTCTGCCAGCTTCTCACCGGTTTCACCGCTTCTCTTTTCAATTCGGTGACCTCCCCAGAATGCCACCCACAGATTATCATCCGCATCAATGGTAAGACCATCCGAAATCCCGTTACTGACTTCAAATAGAATTCTCTTTCCCGATATAGTTCCGTCAACATCATTAAAATCATACTTAAACACTGCATGTTTTAGTGAGTCGGAGAAGAAAAAGCTTTTTCTGTCTCCGCTCCATGCCATGCCATTTGAGATTTTTGTTTCGGGTACCATACATTCTATATCATTTCCCCTTAGCAGATACAGATTGCCTTCCGCTTCATGGTCATCGTCTGCTACAGACGCACCAAACCACAGCCTCCCGAAGTGATCTGCCTTCGCATCATTTGAGCGCCAATAGGGTTTAAACACTTTTGTTAAGTCACGATAAAGTGTCGCCTGTCCATCATTTAAAATGTACAGCCCGTCCATTGCCGCAAGCAGGAACCCATCCGAATTTTTCATGGGAACCGCCGCTCCGATGGGCTGTCCCAGGTTAAATGATTCCTTCACTCCGTCCTTCATGGTCCAAAGAGTATTATTATTTATATCTACCCATGAATACCTGTTAAATCTTGGATCATAATACGGACTTTCACCCAAGCCGTACTTATCCGTATCAACATTTATAGCTGTATATAACTCCATAATGTTACCTTTCCCACTTGAACTTCCGGAATACGCCGGGTTCAAGTATCACATCAGCCACTTTGTACTTTGTTTCTTCAAAGTCTTCTGCGATTAAAGTTGTTGTAATGCATAATGGTACTTCCTTTTTTTCTATGCCATCACACTATCTTTGTCCCTTTCCCCAGATACTTAATTCCAAGCATCGTAACATCATCAAACTGATCTGCCGTTCCAACAAATGCCCATATATCCTGCCTTATACATTTTATGATATGTTCCTGAGGATTATCCCTATTGGCATTGATTACCGCCAGCAGACGATCTGTACCATAGGCTTTTTCCTGTTCATTTATAGCCTCCGGAATTCCGTCTGTATAAACCATCAGGCAATCACCTTTACTAAGATCCAATTCGTATTCTCTGAAGGATAAGCCTTCCATAACACCAAGCGCCGCACTATGCTTTTGAATATAAAGCTCATAATCCCCACCTTCTCTTTTAAGGGCAGGATATTCATGACCTGCATTTGCGCATACCATATGGCCAGTTTCCAGATCCAATATACCAAGCCATACCGTAACAAACATGGAAGCTTCATTTCCCTCGCAAAGTGCATCATTTGTCTTTTCAAATATTTTCCCCGGACTGATTCCCTGCTGTGCAAAGCTTCTTAATGCAGTTTTACTTCTCATCATAAATAATGCCGCAGGTATACCTTTTCCCGATACATCCGCAATGACCAGACACAGCCTATTTGAATCGATAAAGAAGAAATCATAAAAATCTCCTCCTACTTCCCTTGCAGGATCCATATCTGCGTACAGCTCAAAATCATCACGCGGAAATGTAAAATCATGGGGAAGAGCAGATTCCTGAATTTCTCTTGCATATTCAAGTTCCTGCTCAATTCTGGTCTCAGCCGCAGCGATATATTCTTTCAATACCGTAACTGTATGGTTGATATCATCCGACAGTGAAGCAAATTCCGAAGACTCATATACCGAAACCTCTTCGTCGAGATTTCCGTTGGTAATCCTGTTAAGAGAATCATTGACAAGCTGCAGATTGCTGACAACTATCCGCTGCACAAGCATGGAAATAAGTACATAAATAACTGTAAAAAGAAGTATATCCGCCATAACTGTTTCATAGGTTTTCTGATCTCTGTCTTCATATACCTCATCTACAGGAATCCATACCAGAAGATTCTTTCCGTCAGAAAGCGATTCCGAAAGACATAATGACTCTACGCCAAAAATATTTGCATTAAAGCTCTTGCCATTTTCGGTTTTCAACATTTTATTAAGAATATCGGATGAAATCATTTCACCCTTATGACATCCGGCAGTTACATTACCCTCATTATCAAATATTTCATAATTTCCGTTTTTTCCGACATTAAAGCTTATATCATCAATCGTACCGGCTTTACCGATGCTGTCATAATTTTTGACTATATTGCTCTCTGCAAGCGTCAGGGTATTTATTGAGCTCTGAAGCTCCATCTGCGACTGAAGCAAAAAGCCGAATATAAGATTAAATAGCAGCATTATGGTTGTAACCAGAAACAGCCAGAACTGAAACCTCTGGGATACCTGAATTTCCTCTTTATTTTTCTTTCTGAAAAATCCTGTCCATTCGCCTGACATCATCCGGATTATCAGAGATATAAGTCCCAGACCGATTCCCGTAAAAATGATCATCGGCATAGAGCAGGTTTTCACTACATAGAATGCCATATCCATATCATCTCTATGAGTTATAAAAACAACATACATATGGAAAACTTCCATGGTAGAACCAATAAAGTATGAATAAACTGCTGAAGGTTTTTTTCTTTTAAATATAAATATATGGAAAAATGCAGCAAGAAAACCTGACAGACATGTTGATACAGAACATGCTATTCTCGTATATGAACCGACTCCAAAATAAGTACCTGCTATATATCTCTCAATACCACCTATAAGACCTGCTATAATACCTGCTATCGGGTCAAAAAAAAGACCGGCAGTAAGGGGCGACAGATCTCTGACATTAAGCATCATATCATGGTAATCTATTCCGAAATGTGTTGATAATACTGCACATCCGCCAAATATCACTCCCAACAGAACGCGGAACTTTGCATTCATTTTTTTATCTTTAATTCGGATCCACAGCATATATGTAATAACTATATTTACACCTGTTACTGCAGACATTTTCAAAATCATACTAAGCATTTTTTACAATTCCTTTCACTTAAGTACAACTTATGCGAGTTATTTTTATTTTAATATTCTACCATTTATTCCGCAAAACAAAAAGTGCCAAATCCCACATTTAAAATATTATGGGATGGCACTCTTGTATTATCATATCTGCCTTATCGGGCGCATTTTATAATGTCTGATTAAAATAAATCTTCCTCAATTCTCTTCTATCTCAACGCTCATTGGGTCTACGGGATTTCCCTGATTATCTGTCACTTCTATATGTACGTGCGGACCTGTTGATGCACCTGTCGAACCAACTGTTCCAACTTTACTTCCTATACTAACTTCTGTTCCCTCACCTGCATATGAATTATTCTGAAGATGTGAATACTTTACTATCTCTCCTTCGTTATTCTTTATTATATA
>CAMOCO010000100.1 GCA_946610715.1 uncultured Clostridia bacterium
TTATGGATGTTTTCTTTAGCGATATTATGGGCATTTATATGCTCATATTTATGACCATAGGTTATATTAACGGATTTTTCCATAAAAATTTCGTTTTGGAAAATGCATTTCTGCCTGTATGTATAATCACTGCGGATGAAATTGTATTTAATACCATAATATATCTTGCTATGTATCTTCTTAGAAACAGAACTGATTTTATGTATTATTTTATTAATATAATTCTTCCGGAGACGATACTTACGGTTATTGCCACAATTATAATTTACAGGTTCTATGTTTTTGTAAACAGAAGACTGAAGAATAGTGTGAATAAGAAGAGATAAATTGTCATGAGACTATTTAAAGATTTCCTTATTGCAATTAAGGAAGTTGCACTTGAATATTTCCAAAGTCGAATATTTCCTGTCACAGCGCTATTTATAGTGCTTTTTTGCATGCTTGTCGGAAGGCTCTTTAAGCTTCAGATAGAGCAGGGCTATCAGTATACGGAAACTATTGATGTACGTGCCGAGAAAACCCTTCAGGTAAGTTCCATCAGAGGAAATATATATGACGTTAACGGTAAGCTGCTTGCATATAATGAGATTGCATATACGCTTACTTACGGTAATGATTCATCACTTTCCGATGCTGCAAAGCAGATGGGTATAAGTGACGATGAGCTTAAAAACCGTATTCTTAAAAATACTCTGGATATACTTCATAAAAACGGAGACGATATAGATATAACATTCAGTATAAAATACAGTAACGGTCTTTATACGTACAGAGTTAAAGACGCACAGCTGGCTCAGTTCCTCAAGGATGTTTATGCGCTTAACTCGGTTGATGAAGTAACTGAAGAAATGCTAAGTCAGCCTGCTTCAGAAACCGTTGAATATCTCTATGACATTTTCGGAATCAGTAAAGAATATGACAAGGATATAGCATTTCAGATCCTTATCTGCAGATATAATCTGTGGATGAACCGTTTTAAGCAATATGTGCCCGTTGAGATAGCACATAATATTTCCGATTCAAGCCGTGCATCCATCGTTGAAGCAAAAGATGTCCTTCTCGGTATGGATACACTTGTTACGTCAATAAGAAAATATAATGACGCCGAATACTTTGCTCATATAATCGGATATGTCGGTAAAGCGTCTCCGGAGGATATAGAATATTTTAATTCTCTGGACAGCGGAAATGTATATGATGGGGATGATTATGTAGGAAAAGCCGGCGTTGAAAGATCTTTTGAAACAGACCTTCACGGAACCGACGGAACCCAGACACTCTACGTGGATAATCTTGGAAAGGTATTGGAAGTTAAGAATTCCACACCTGCTCTCGCCGGAAATGATATATATCTGTCCATTGATTCCGATCTTCAGAAATATTGTTATGATATGCTCGAAAAAGAAATCGCAAATATACTTATCACACACCTTGTAGATGCGGCTTATGCTCCTGATTATAATGTTAATAAGGATATTCCCATCACAGATGTTTATGCGGCATTTTTTAACAATAACCAGATTTCCATGGAGCATATGGCCGGAACGGATGCATCGGAGCTGGAGAGTACTATATATAAGAACTTCCTTGAACATCAGCAGTATACCCTGGACAGAATGGATGAGCTGCTTACGGATAATAATGTGATTCTCGGAGATCTTCAAAGTGAATACAGGGATTACTGCGAATTTGTATGTGAAATGCTCAGCAAAGACGGAATATATGATTACGGCAAGGTGGATCTTTTCTCAAATGAATATAACAGCTATGTAAATCAGAACTTAAGTCTTCAGGATTACCTTAAATATTGCATCAGTATAGAAGCAATTGATATCAGAAGTATCGAAGATACAGGTGAATATAATGACAGTGATGACATTTATGATAAGCTGAGAGATTATATAATCGAGCATCTGAGAGGTAATGAAGAATTTAATGACCGTGTGCTGACCAATATGATCAGACAGGGCGATATATCGGGCGGAGACATTATAGCCCTTATATATGATCAGGGGATTCTGGATAAAAACGGGGATGCCGAATATGAAGCTTATCAGAGAGGCGCCATAAGCTCATATAATTTCTTTAAGGAAAAGCTTAAAAACGGTGGCATAACTCCGGCCATGCTTGCGCTTGAACCATGTTCTGGAAGCGTGGTTATTACTGATGTTACAACAGGAGAGGTGAGAGCCCTTGTAAGCTATCCGAGCTATGATAATAATTATCTTACCAATATGGTAGATCCGGATTATTATGCAAAGCTTCTCGATGATAAAACCAGTCCGCTGCTTAACAGAAGCTGTCAGATGCTTACCGCGCCCGGTTCTACATTTAAGATTGTTTCAACTGTGGCCGGTGTAAATGAAGGCGTTCTGGGCATAGATGATTATATCGCCGATCAGGGGGTATTCGAGAAAGCTTATACAAAACCACAGTGCTGGATTCAAAGAGATTATAATACGACTCATGGTGTTATAAATATTCCGACTGCTATTGATGTTTCCTGTAATTATTTCTTTTATGAAGTAGGATGGAGACTCGCAACAGGCGGCGGAAGATATAATGATAATGCCGGTCTGAACAGACTTAATAAATATGCAAAACAGTTTGGTATGGGTGAAAAGTCCGGGATAGAGCTCGAGGAAGTTGAACCGCATCTTTCTGATAACGATGCGGTTGTATCTGCCATCGGACAAGGTAAGAATCTGTATACTCCTGTAAACCTTGCAAAATATGTTACGGGAATTGCCAATAACGGTACGGTATATAATCTTTCGGTAATGAATAAGGTTACGGATTACAGCGGAAATATTATCCGTGAAACACCGCATGAGATATATTCACAGGTTGATGGACCATCAGGTATGTGGGACAGAATAAGACAGGGAATGCGTCTTGTGGTTGCTGATGACCTTTCTCAGGACAAGATGCTTAACGGTATAAATGTAAAAATTGCCGGTAAAACAGGAACAGCCCAGGTCGGAGAGAATCATCCGGCAAATGCGCTGTTTATATCTTATGCTCCATATGAAAATCCTGAGGTTTCTGTATCGGTAATAATTCCCAATGGATATACATCAAGAAATGCAGGTCAGCTGGCCGGATTCATATATGCATTTATGTATGATAAGGAGGCACTTGTAAATGCGACTCTGGAGCAGGATACAAATAAATCAATAGGTGACTGATTATAGCAGGTGAAGTATGTTTACTAAATTTAATATTAAAAATTATAATTTTATACTTATCATACTTTCTTTACTTTGCATGACCGGTGGCGTAATAATGATAAGGAGTGTAAAGGAAAGTCTGGTAACAAAGCAGACTTTCGGAATAGCACTTTCTATTGCCATAATGCTATTTCTTTCATTTATGGATTATCATTTTATATGCAATCTTGCAAATATCATATTTATAGTTGCAAATACACTTCTGGTTGCAGTGCTTATAGTCGGAGAGAATGTTGGTGGTGCCACAAGATGGGTTGAAATTGCAGGTATTCAGTTTCAGCCGTCTGAGCTTGTTAAAATCGGTATGATTGTTGTAATGTCCAAGCTTCTCAGTGAAATGAAGGATAACGGTGAGATTAATACCTTTAAGGGAATACTGAAGATTGGAATATATATGGGTATTCCTCTCATGCTGATCGTACTTGAACCGGATCTCTCCACCACAATATGCCTTACATTAATACTGGTAACTATGATATATCTGTCAGGGCTTTCATATAAGCTTATAATCACGGTACTTCTGATATTTATTCCTCTCGGAAGTCTCTTTATCTGGTACATCCAGAAGCCGGATCAGAAGCTTCTTTCCGGATATCAGAGAGCCAGAATTATGTCATTTATTTATCCTAATGAGTATTCGGAAGGAGCAGAGCAGCAGGAGAATTCCGTTATGGCCATCGGTTCGGGAGAGCTTCGCGGAAAGGGACTTTATCCCGATGAAAAAGTTGCTTCTGTTAAAAACTCAAAACTTGTTTCCGAGCAGCAGACGGATTTTATTTTTTCCGTAGCCGGAGAGGCATTTGGATTCATCGGATGTGTAATTATTATTGGAATAATTCTTATTATAGTGTTACAATGTATAAGGACTGCCCGGCTTGCCAGGGATGATTGCGGAAGGCTGATTGCAATGGGGGTAGGATGCCTTATCGGATTTCAGTCCTTTATAAATATTGGGGTTGCTACAAAACTGCTTCCGAATACCGGACTGCCGCTTCCGTTTTTCAGTTACGGATTAAGTTCGCTGCTCAGTATTTCAATGGGAATCGGTCTTGTACTTAATGTTTCTTTACAGAGAAGAAGGTATTAATCTTGGGAGGTCGTAGACATGAATGTAGTATTAATAGCTCATGATCCAAAGAAAAAGTTGATGCAGAATTTCTGTATTGCTTACAGAGGGATTCTCAGCAGACATGATATTTATGCGACAGAAACTACAGGTCGTCTGGTGGAAGAGGTTTCCGGCGTTCCTGTACACAAGTTTCTCGCGGGGCATCTCGGAGGTGTTCAGCAGATAGCAACTCAGATCGAAAGTAATCAGATGGATCTGGTTATCTTTCTGAGAGAGCCGCTTCTGAACAGCCAGCCGCACAATAATGATTTTCATACTATTTCAACATTATGCGACATTCATAATATCCCGATTGCATCCAATCTTGCCAGTGCAGAGCTTCTTATAAAGGCTCTTGAAAGAGGAGACCTTAATTGGAGAGAGCTTTATAAGCATTAAGGATTAAAGAATTAGTTATGAAGAGAATTTTATTCTTATATTTTATAATTATTATTTCATGTATTATAGCAATTTTATTTGTCGTATCAGGAAATCTATTCTATTCATCCCGTTTTAATAAGGATGCTGCGGTTTCCGACAGTTTCTCGGGAACCATGCCCTTATACAGAATGGCAGGCGCAGCAGACAGGGTAGCTGTAATTAAATATGGAGAAGACATAAAATCAGAGCAGTTTTCAGGTTCATCCTATGCTGCTCTTCTTATCGATAATACAGACAGGGATGTTGAAGTTGCATATAATGCACTCAGAAGAATATATCCCGCATCCACAACCAAGCTTATGACTGCTGTATGTGTATGTGACGCTATAGAAAGCGGAAAGATCAGTCTGGATGATGTAGTTACTCTTGAAAATAATGTCGGATTCGTAACCGAGGATGCCGTTAAGAGCCAGCTGGGTAAAGGCTGCTCCATTACTGTAAGAAATCTGCTCTATGGTCTGCTTATCAGATCCTACAATGATTTTGCTGTGATTCTTGCAGAGTATGTTGCGGGAGATGTTGATAGTTTTGTTCAGCTTATGAATCAAAAGGCCGCAGAAATCGGGGCGACGGGATGTCATTTTGTGAATCCTCATGGTCTCCATGATGATGACCATTATGTAACGGCTTACGATATGTATCTGATCATAAATGAAGCGTCCAAGTATGACATAATTGAAGAAATTGATAAAAACGGCTATTTTTCTTATGTATATACCGATGCTGATGGAAATGAGCAGGTGGATGATATAACAGCAACCAATATGTTTCTGTCGGGAAGTGTATCTCTTCCTTCAAATATAAAT
>CAMOCO010000101.1 GCA_946610715.1 uncultured Clostridia bacterium
CCGGCTACGCATGCATTTCCCACAAGTTCCTTAAAAGTCTCAAGTTTCACCAGGGATGCTGCGATATACATTATGAACAGTACCTTGACTATTTCCATGGGCTGAATTCCGATTCCGGCTATACTTATCCAGTTTCTGGAGCCGTTGATCATAACACCCACATGAGGTACAAATACAGTCAGCAGAAAGCATATTCCTATGATGGCATAAGCCCTGGAATACTTCTTCAGGTCCGGCAGCCTCTTAATAATCGCAGGTATAAATGTTGTGATTATAAGGCCTCCCGTAGCAAGTATGAACTGCTTTTTTGCAAAGGTCGGTGACAATCTGTATAAAATCGTATATCCGATAAGCATAAGAAATGCGATATTATTTGTAATAAGTCTTGATGCCTGCCTGTAAACCTTATGGAATACAAGTATATAGATAATGGCGATAAGGATCTCTATAAAATAATACAGGATAACTCTTTCTTCACGAGTATTCAGATACATGCACACATGGCATAAAAAGTGTATGATGAAAATATATACTATCTGGTGGTTCAGGTTAGACTTTCTCTTTGCCGCCGACCTGACCATATAGTATGAAAAGCATTTCCATACATAGATTGCCATGAAAATGAGTATCAGATATTTAGAAACCATTCTGATAATATTTCCCATTATTCAATACCTCTGTTAAAATGTCCTTTCGTAAATGAAGATGCCGGTATCGGCATTTCTTTTACGAACATCCTCAGTACATTCTTCACTTCAGACTCTGTTTCATTTGTAAATGAAATCAGCTTATATGCTTCATCTGTCTTTTCATTAAAAAGGCAGTCCGCTTTACCATTCAGAATTACATTATAATCTAAATCAGCATTGGGAATTATGAAAAATGAATTAAGTTTGTCATCCACAACCTGCTTTTCCCCGGTTCGCGCGGCATAAGCTGCCGTAATCATCACGGGAATTCTTCCGTAAATATGCCTGAATGGCTGAGAATTTCCGGGATACGTAAGTCCTGCCGCTTCATTATGATTCAGCTCATAAGGGGATTCAAAATAAACCTTATCCGCTGCTTCCTTCAACGTATTATATAAGAATAGGACAGCTGCATCATTATATGCATAAAGGGACGCTCCGACATATATGTATTTAAAAAGTCCTGACTTTCTTTCCTTAATTTGGTTATATATTGATGCCAGATCATCAATATTTCTGATATATACGGAGTCAAACTCCGGCAGCACATTATTGTACCACTTATCTTTATGGATAGAATATGTATAGGGAAGCATAAGTACCGGAGACTTTCCTCCTTCTTTCTTATAAATATCCATACATTCCTTAAGTTCTGCCTCAGTCATTCCCTGTGCGGTATCGATAAACAATTTATAATTACCGCTTATCTCTTCAAAGTCTGTTACCTGACGAAGCTGATCGGGATTAGAAACCGAAATAAATAAACCCGAACCACTCTCCCTATTTATTTCAGCAGTATAGTCTTGCTGCTCCCCTGTCTCGCTTCTCAGATATTTTCCTGTAACTGCACTGCGGAGTTTCTCTATCCCCCTTCTTCTCAGCTTGTTCAGTTCTGACATGGGAATAAAGCTGCTGTTATCATTCTCTATTATAAAATCATTCAGAATAAAATCTGTATCGCCCAATTTGGCAAGACATTTTTTAAGTATTTCATCACTAACCGGTGTTTTGGCTGCAGGAAGTACCACTTCCCCGGTTTCAGTGACAAAATTATCGGTATTATCAGCGACTTTATAACCGACAGCTGCCCTTTCACCGGTTTTTAATTTTATATATCCATTTACCGGGATCTTTCTTTCGGTATTTATTATTTTATTTATTTCTTCGGTGATTTCGGCATTTCTGAGGCGGATTATCCTGCTTCCTTTCACTATATCCTTCGTATGAGGTGAATTAAGGCGAACCATCTCCCCTTTTGAAGCATTGACATTTGATGTTAAGCGGATTTCCTTATCCTGTATGACTATAAGCAGTTCGTCTCCCTTATTCAGTTCCCTATCCAGTCTTATATCTACCATGCCTCCGCCGGATGCCTTAACTGTTCCCACAACTACACCTGAATGTCCCTGCCTTCCGGCGTGGATGAGTGAAGCCCTGCTTATCTCTTCAGCAGCCCTGGACTTAAGATTTAGATATCCCCGGGTAAATCCTCCTCTGCTGAATACCTCGCGAAGCCTTTCTTCAAGCTGTGCAGCTTTTTCCTTTACAGGTTTTCCCTCCATGTAATCATCTCTGATTTCCTTATAGGCACTTACAACAGCTGCAACATAAGCTGCATTCTTCATCCTGCCTTCTATTTTCAGAGAATCAATTCCGGCATCTATAAGTTCCGGAACCATACTGAGGGTACACATATCCTTCATGGACATGATATATCCTTCACTGCCGTTTACGGTATAAGGTTTACGGCAGGGCTGCGCACACCTGCCTCTGTTACCGCTTCTTCCGCCTGCATATGAACTGATGAGACATCTTCCGCTGTATGAAAAGCACATAGCGCCATGTACAAATGCCTCAATCTCTATATCACAGTTTTTCTTAATATCTATAAGTTCACTCAGTGTAATCTCCCGGTCCATTACAACTCTGTCGGCTCCCATATCTTTAGCGAACTTTACTCCCTCAAGTGAAGTAATATTCATCTGCGTACTCATATGTATGGGAAGTAACGGGAAATGCTTTTTTAAATATTCAGATACTCCGAAATCCTGTACCAGAACTGCATCCAGACCTGCCATATAAAACGGCTTGATATAGTCATATAGTCCGGAAAGCTCTTCATTTTTAAATAATGTATTGACTGTCAGATATACCTTCACGCCAAAAAGATGTGCCCTCTCCAATGTGGAAAGCAACACATCTTCACTAAAATTACCTGCATATGCTCTGGCACCGAATCTGTCACCTGCCAGATATACCGCATCCGCACCTGCCGAAAGTGCCGCATCAAATGCTTCGGGAGTCCCGCAGGGCGCAAGGATTTCGGGTTTAACCATTATTTCTTTCCTTTTCCGCCTCAAGCTGGAGTACTTTTCTCTGAAGAGCTGCCACCTGCTCCTTATATTCCTCAACCAGCTTAAGAGCTGCTTCATGTTTGATCTGGGATTCAATCACTTCATGACGAAGTTCATATAACTGCTGCTCTTTATCGGTATTATCATTTCCGGCTTCATCAGCTCTTGATTTTGCTTTAAAATAATCATCGGCGATATTAAGCGCCAGAAGAACTCCCTGATATTCGGGATTCAATCTTCTGTAATCCTCTGATGATTTGCATTCTGTAATCTTATTATTAATATATGTAGCTATATTCTGAAGATAATCCTCTCCTTCATATCCGCTAAGTGTATAAACCTTGCCATTAATAACTACAGGAATATCAATTTTTGATTGAGCCATAATTCACCTCTTCAGTTATCTTTTGTTTTCTTCTATACCGAAATGCCTATATGTCAGCGAAGTAACCATTCTCCCCTTCGGAGTCCTGTTAATAAATCCATTCTTGATAAGATATGGTTCATAAACATCCTCTATGGTGCCTGTATCTTCACCGATGGACGCAGCCAGGACCTCAAGTCCCACCGGTCCTCCGTTATAATTCTTAATAATAGTCAGAAGCAGATTCCTGTCTGTATCATCAAGTCCGAAAGAATCTACATCAAGCTTATTCAGCGCATTATCAGCTACATTATAATCAATTTTGCCTTTATGTTCAACCTCTGCAAAATCTCTGACTCTTTTAAGCAGCCTGTTGGCAAGTCTCGGTGTACCTCTCGAACGCTTTGCCACTTCCAAAGCACCTTCATCATCTATGTCTATCCCGAGTACCTTTGCAGATCTCATAACTATAAGCATAAGCTCACTGACATTATAAAATTCCAGCCTGTTTACAACGCCGAATCGGTCTCTTAAAGGAGCGGAAAGCATGCCGGCTCTGGTAGTTGCACCGATAAGAGTAAATTTCGGAAGGTCAAGTCTGATGGATCTTGCACCCTCTCCTTTACCGATCACAACATCGATGGCATAATCCTCCATCGCAGGATACAGCACTTCTTCCACCTGACGGTTAAGCCTGTGAATCTCATCTATAAAGAGTACATCATTTTCAGACAGATTATTCAGTATAGCTGCTATCTCACCCGGTTTTTCGATTGCCGGTCCGGATGTAACCTTGATATTAACGCCCATCTCTTCGGCAACTATCCCGGCAAGAGTTGTTTTACCAAGTCCCGGAGGTCCATACAGAAGTACGTGATCCAGCGGTTCATGTCTTTTCTTTGCAGCCTCGATAAATACCTTCAGATTTTTCTTGATCTTATCCTGTCCTATATACTCATTAAGGCTGGTAGGTCTGAGATTCTTCTCATTTATCTCATCTTCAATTGTAGCTTCGGTCTGTATGATTCTTTTAGACATATATCAGCCTTTCATCAGAATAAAGTATCAGCTCTTCATGGCTTTAAGTGCTGCCTTCAGCAGTTCTTCGGTATCCATTTTATCTGCACCGTTTACCTTGCGTATAGCTTTTAATGCATCCGTTCTTGCAAAGCCAAGAGCTTCAAGAGCTTCTGCGGCTTCGCTGACACTGTCGGTCTCTGATTCATTAAATACGGTTTCACCGAAGAGCATTTCACCTGTATATTCAAGTTTATCCTTTAACTCTATAATTATTCTCTGAGCTATCTTGCTTCCTATACCCGGAGCCTTGGAAATGCTCTTTACGTCATTCGCCATTACCGCATCCGTAAGCTCCATCAGATTCATAGTATTCATAATTGAAAGCGCATTTTTCGGGCCAACACTGCTTACAGATATGAGATGACGGAAGGTCTCCTTTTCTTTGGATGTAAGAAACCCATATAGTACTCTGTCATTTTCGGAAATCTGTAAATGTGTAAGGAGTTTTACCTCTCTTCCTTCAGCAGGAAGTCTGGTAATTGTGTCATTATTGACCTTGATCTCAAAGCCAACTCCTGAGGCCTCAACCACAACATATCCTTCGCCTTTCTCGGCCAGAATACCTTTTACATAAGCTATCATAATCTTCACCATTTAAAAAGTGCCACAGTAACTGTGGCACTTAATCTAAATCTTAAAGGAATTCGAAATCATCTGCTCCTTCTTCTTCGCCATCTCCAATCATGACCTTGTTAGGCTTTCTGCTTTCTTCAATCTCGCCTACGAAAACCTCATCGTCATCACCGAACACCTTATTATCTTCATCATTCTTGAAGAACTTTGAAGCCTCTGTCTCAGCAGCCTTAGCAGCTTCAGTCTTGACAGCCTGCTCCTTCTTGGGAGCTGCCTTAGGTGCAGCCTTAGGAGATTCAACTTTTGCTCCGCTATTTTCAAGTTCAAATATCTTAACTCTGTCATCTTCAATAACCTTGTTAAGCTTTGCATTCTCTTCACGAAGCTTTTCAACTTCCTTAAAAGCCTCATCATAAGCTCTATAAACTGTTTCTACATATGTATCTACGTCAATTTTCTTATAG
>CAMOCO010000102.1 GCA_946610715.1 uncultured Clostridia bacterium
GAGCCGAGTCTCGAGCAGATACGCGGTTGGATGGTCGGCAGTATATAAAATAGGAGACAAAAATGTTAGAAGAATTAAAAAAAGCTGTCTTCGAAGCAAATCTTGAGCTTCCGAAGCGTCATCTTGTTACATATACATGGGGCAACGTAAGCGGGATCGACCGTGAATCGGGACTTTTCGTTATTAAGCCCAGCGGAGTTGATTATGAGACTATGACAGCCGATGATATGGTAGTTATGGATCTGGATGGAAACAGGGTCGAGGGAAGATATAAGCCTTCATCCGATACACCGACTCATTTGGAATTATATAAAAAATATCCGGAGATAGGAGGAGTGGTTCATACACATTCACCGGAAGCTACATCCTGGGCGCAGGCAGGGAGGAGCATACCTCTCTACGGAACAACACATGCGGACTACTTCTTTGGTGAAATACCCTGTGCAAGAAGCCTTACAGAAGAAGAGATTAATGGAGAATATGAGAAGAATACAGGTCTTGTGATAATAGAAACATTTGAAACCAAGGGACTGAATCCCATGTATACACCCGGAGTGCTGTGCACAAATCATGGAGTGTTCACCTGGGGCAAGGATGCGGCAGAGGCTGTACATAATGCAGTAGTTATGGAAGAGGTTGCAAAGATGGCAACACGTACAGAGCTTATCAATCCAAATGTTAAGCCTGCACCGGACTGCATCAGGGACAAGCATTTCTTCCGCAAACATGGTGAGAATGCATACTATGGGCAGGACTGATCAACCGTAAGAATATAGATAGAGAGTGAATTAATGATTAAAGTTTTTCTTGTAGAAGATGAATATGCAATAAGGGAAGGAATCAAAAGGTCTATCCATTGGGAGAGAGACGGTTTTGAATTGGTTGGTGAAGCAGGCGACGGAGAGGTCGCTCTTCCGAAAATCATCAAAACAAAACCGGACATTCTTATCACGGATATCCGTATGCCCTTTATGGACGGCCTTGAACTATCTCGACTTGTAAAAAGCGAAATGCCCGACATAAAGATTGTTGTTCTCAGTGGCTATGATGATTTTAATTATGCAAAGCAGGCCATCAGTATCGGTGTTGAAGAATATATCCTGAAGCCGGTTTCTGAAGAAAACCTGATGGAGGAGCTGAAAAAAATAGCGGACATAATTGACAGGGAACAGAAGGAAAAGGAAGCAAGAATAAAATATGTTCATGACATGGAAGAGATAAGGCTGCTCGAACAGCAGAAATTCCTCCATGATACTATTGACGGAAGACTGTCCATCCGGGAATCCATAGCCACAGGAAAAAAACTCGGAATAGATATTGCGGCAGAGTTTTATTCGATTATTCTTATTCAGGTATTCTCAAAAAATGCCGGTGAAAATGAAATTGATGTATATTCGGGCATCAAAGAAGAAATCTATTCGATGATAAAAGATAATTGCAACAGTGTAGATAACATTTTCCTGTATGATCAGGTAGGGGACGTGCTATGCCTCCTTATTAAGGCGGATTCCGTTGAACAATTGAAGCATATGACAGATGCGGGAATTGCCAGGATGAAGGAAGTGATGAGCGGCTACAAAGATATGCTTTACTTTATGTCGGTAGGCAGACCTGTTGACAGAATAAGAGACGTAAATGTCTCTTATTCCGATGCAAGCCGAAAATTTGCCGAGCGATATATGCTTGAGGAAAGCAGGATATTTGATATTGATGATAACGTAAGCGGTAACCGCGCTTCTCAAAAAACCGATAAAACTCATACGGAGAACCGGGAAAAAGACGGTTCAAATGGTGAGAAAGGAACCGCTGCAGAAGAAAAGATTGACCTCAATACTATTGATGCCGGAAAGATATCGCAGAAGACAATACTTCATTTCCTTAAGAACGGAACTCTCGGTGAGGTAGACGATTTTACCGAGGAATATTTCAGCAGTATCGGTTATGAAGTAATAGGGTCGGCAATGCTGAGACAATATGTGCTCGTGGAGGCATTACTCAGTGCAGCCGCATTTATGAAATCCGTGGGAGTTGAAGGGAAGGATCAGGGAGAACTATTGGGAAAGCTCAGTGATCCATCCGGATTTTCAGATTCCGTTGAAAGCGCAAGAGAGTATATTTCCCAGCTTTTGAGAATTGTACTTGAATACAGAAATAAATTATCAGATCAGAAATATGTGGAGATTATAGATAAAGCTAGAGAATTTATTCAGAATAATTATCAAAATGAGGAAATGTCACTTCAGACTGTGGCATCAGAAGTGAATGTAAGCTCAAATCATTTCAGTGCCATATTCAGAAAAGAAACAGGAGAAACTTTCATAGATTATCTTACTGCCGTAAGAATGGAAAAGGCGCGTACACTTCTTGTATGCTCATCTATGAAAACCTCCGAGATCGGATTCCAGGTGGGATACAGAGATCCTCATTATTTTAGCTACATATTCAAGAAGACACAGGGGATGTCGCCTAAGGAGTACAGAAAAGCGAAAACAGAATCATGAAAAAAGTCAGATCAAAAAACAGCAGGATTCAGTCCAAGCTTATAACTTATATCTGGATTTGTATCTTTCCGTTTATAATATTCTTTGTATTTGCCATTTTCAGGCTTCTGGGATATTATCAGCAAAATGATCAGCTTGTTAGGAATATTACCAGTGCAAATCAGTATAACATGGACTTTAAGAATGCCATGGATGAAATGATGTATAAGATCATTATCGGTTCTGCCAACTGGACGGATTCGGAGAAGAAGCTGGAGGGAGAGGATCCCAAGGGGCTTATTGAAGAAGCGGAGCTGCATTTTATTGAACTTAGAAAGAATACCACATCGCAGAATGTGCAGGCGGATCTGGATGCGCTCATCAAGCTTCTTGGAATTCTGGACGAAAGAGTAGATGATATTCTGAGAAATGTTGACGAAGGCGGCCATTATGATGAAAATATCGAAATGCTGGATATGAATATAAGGACGCTTACTTCACTTATTCAGGATGATATACAGAAATATATATATGACGAGGCAACCAATATGGAAATGCTCCGTAGGGAGGTTGCTTCAAGTCTGGTCAGCAATATGAGACTGCTTGTGGTAATGCTCATCATAATGCTTATTGTGGTTTTCTACCTTTCCAGACGCTTATCCCGGAGAATTACCCAGCCTATTACTGAGCTTTGTGAAATGACGGAAAAATTTGCGGGAGGAGACTTTACAGTTTCCTATCATACCGACAGTAATGATGAAATGGAAACCCTTGCCAAAAGTTTTAACAGCATGGTTAAGGAGATCAAGGTTCTGGTTGAGGATATACACAGAGAGCAGGAAAATGCAAAGGATGCAGAGCTGAGACTGCTGCAGGAGCAGATAAATCCGCATTTCCTGTATAATACACTTGATGCCATTATATGGATGACAGAGTCGGGAGAAAATAAGAAAGCAATACAGATAATTCAGGAACTGTCCAGTTTCTTCAGGATTTCCCTCAGTAAAGGTCAGAGTGAGATAAGTATTAAAAATGAGAAGGAACATGTCAGGAGTTATCTTGAGATACAGCGTTACAGATATCAGGACATTCTGGATTATGAAATTGAATTCGATGAGGATATCCTGGAATACCATATCCAGAAGCTGACGCTCCAGCCAATAGTTGAAAATGCACTCTATCACGGGATTAAGAATAAACGCGGAAGAGGAATGATCAGAGTTACAGGTAAGGCTGAGGGAGATGACATAGTATTTACCGTTGAAGATAACGGAAGGGGCATGAATGAAGAAGAGCTTGCCAGACTTAAGAGACTGATATCCGGCGAGGAAAGTACTGATGATCAGAGTGGCTTCGGAATGGCAAATGTTGAGAAGAGACTGGAAATGCTGTATGGTGACAAATACGGCATGACGGTAAAGAGTGAGTTCGGAGAGGGAACGATAGTTACAGTCCGGATTCCCAAGGTCTGATTTACAGAAATATCTATATAAAGAATTAAAGTACAATGCCTGTGTTTAGGATTAGACAGATGAAATATAGTATTTTAAAAAATAAAAACAAAATAACAGGGCTTATAATGCTCCTCATATTTATACTTGCGGGATTTTCAGGCTGCGGCAGGAATAAGCCGGAGGAAGATAAGGAATCTGCAACAAAACATATCATTGTGGGCTTTTCCCAGGTTGGAGCCGAATCAGACTGGAGAGTTGCCAATACTGATTCAATCTGCGGAACTCTTACCAGAGAAAACGGATTCGATCTTATGTTTGATGATGCTCAGCAGAAACAGGATAAACAGATCAGAGCCATCAGAAATTTTGTTCAGCAGGAGGTGGACTGTATAGTTCTGGCTCCCGTGATGGAAGAGGGATGGGATACCGTGCTTCAGGAGGCGAAGGATGCAGGCATTCCCGTAATAGTAGTTGACAGAATGGTTTCTGTATCTGATAAATCCCTCTATACCGCATGGGTTGGATCGGACTTTAAAAAAGAAGGACGAATTGCCTGCGAATGGCTGAATGAATATACAAAGAAAAAGGGAATTGACCCCAAGGATATTCATATAGTTAATATTCAGGGGACACTGGGAGGAACTGCCCAGATAGGAAGAAGCCGTGCCCTTAAGGATGCTTCAATTAATTACGGGTGGGATATACTGGACCAGATACCCGCTGATTATGCAAAAGCAAAGAGTAAAGAAGTTGTGACCGACTGTCTGAACAGATATCCGGATTTAAATGTACTCTATTGTGAAAATGATAATGAGGCCCTGGGTGCCATTGAAGCCGTGGAAGA
Organism: uncultured Clostridia bacterium; assembly: GCA_946610715.1. Lineage (GTDB taxonomy): Bacteria > Bacillota > Clostridia > Lachnospirales > Lachnospiraceae > Eubacterium_Q. The sequence goes on from CAMOCO010000102.1 coordinate 4,779, forward strand.
GTCCGGCAGAAAAATTGGAACAGATCTGAAAAACGGAGAAATAATGATAATCTCCTTTGATGCTGTTAATTCCGGGCTCAGTAAGGTACTTGAGGGAAAGATAGCACTGGATGTTGAATGTAATCCTCTCCAGGGAGCAGCTCTTGAAAAGCTGATCATAGATGTGGTAGCCGGGAAAAGAGTGGATAAATATACTTATATCGAAGAGAAGGCATTCTCTTCTGATGATGTGATAAACAGTGTTATTGTGGACGGAAGTGAACAAAAGATAACAACCCTTACGGAAGAAATTATGATGGAAAGGGAGTACTGAGCCAAATAAAGTAAAAAAACCCAATAATCATGTAAAAAATCAGAAAAAACTCAAAAAAATGATATTGCCGTAAATTATCACAAATTAAAAATAATTTATCCTAAAATTTATTGTGGAACATCGGATTATCGCAATAAATATTTGAAAAAACTTCAAACGATACTCTGTATCATGACCCTCCTATATCTGGTATAGTTTGTATATCAACAAACAGGCCATAAAAATAAAAGGAGGGTTTATTTTATGAAGAAATTTGGTAAGAAACTTGTTGCATCAGTTCTTGCAGCAACTATGTCACTGGGACTTGCAGCATGTGGCGGAGCAAGCGGCGGAGCAAGCGACGGCGGGGATTCCGGAGCTACAGAAGCAGCAGCAC
>CAMOCO010000103.1 GCA_946610715.1 uncultured Clostridia bacterium
CGCCGATAAGGTGCTTGATCTTCTTGAAGAAGAGCAGTGGATAGACAGACTGAGTGATATTGATCCTAAGAGAAAACCTTCTGATAAAAAAGAACAGGATAAGATTATTAAGGACGTAATGAACTGTACTATCGGTGTTATTAATGCTACATTTTCAAAGAAATTTATTGAAAAAGGAGAGATAAATGATGGTGCAGCAACCTTCTTCTTCGATGTTAATTCTGATAAGATAGCAGAGTCACCGGCATTTAAGCAGTTGAAGGATTCCATGAAAGGAAAAGATGCCTGGGAGAAGGCAATGAATCTTAAGAAGCTGACTGAACAGAGTAAAGGTAAGAAGTTGATTCAGACGTATTCCAAGATGGTTTCTGAGATTAAAAAATCGAAAAATACCAAGGATGCTTCCAAAGCAAATGAAGCAGATAAGAAAAAAGGTAATAATAAAAATACAGATATGAAACATGGAAAGTAGATAGTTGATTTAATTACTATGCCAGGTGAGAAAATGAATTTGAAGAGCATTATAAAAAAGTACATTTATGTAATAGTACCTTTGATACTTTTAATTCTGAACGTACTGATTCTAAAAGCTTTTGATGGGGGATTCGAGGTCTCAGTCGGTAAGTTTTATCTTTATTATAGGAGAATAATGTTATGCTGCTTAGTATTGCAATGGTCATAATACTTATTGTAATTATTAGTTTGATAATCAGATACCTGTATGTACAGGCACACATATTAAGTTCTAAGGAATTCAGAAAGACGGCCGAAAAGAAAGCTGTTAAAATGCGGATTAAAAGTCCGCAGATAACATGTGATTATTGTGGCGGTATCATAAATACAGACAAAGAGAGCAGATGTCCCAACTGTGGTGCTTTATATGGAGAAGATAAAGAACTGAAGCATCGTTTTAAGGTAGATGAGAAAGCGGTTGAAAAGATGGCTAAAGATGCTGCAGAAAATGCCATCTCAAAAGCTCATAAGGAAGGACAGGAGACTTTAAAGCATCTGAGGGTTGCAATCATCGCATTTCTGGGAGTATTTGCATTAATGGTTGTCTATTCGATAATAGTGGATCATTCCACCAGACCCGGAAAATATCGCGGTAATGAAGATGTTAATAATAACAGTTACTCTGAATATACGCTTATTGACAGTCCGGATGTAACGCTTATTGATCAGGATGGTGTAACACTGCGGCTGGTGAGTGTATATGCCGATACGGACAATGAAAAGTACAATGATAAACTCTATAATTATCGAGTAGGCTTTTCGCTGGTTAATAAAAGAAATAAACCGGTTCGCCTCTATCTGAAATGTGTAGGAATCAACGGTCGAAGCAGGTCAGATGAGTATATCTACATATATAGTTTATTTAAAGGTAATTCAAATGTAGTTTTTTATGAAAGTGTTTTTGGTGAATACTTTAAGTCAATCGATGAAATAGTTATCGGTGAATGGGCTCTTAGTGATGATGATGATGATATTTGTGTGAAAAACAGTATGGAAACATTTAAGCTCAGTGACGATGGATATACTGCCATAACCGATGATAATGATATGGGTAATGTTATCTTTGAAAATGATGATATACGCATTCGGTGTCTTGAGCAAGGAGATGATACCAGATGGTATGATCTGTGGATTGAGAATCTTTCGGATAACGACTATATCGTCAACGCCTCGGATATGGTGATAGATGATGTGGTTCGTGATACATATACCCTGTATGATGCCGGTCTTCCCGCGGGCTATACGCTTCATGATGATTCGGCTAAGGGGCTGAGTGAAGAATTTAAAACCCGTGCAAAAGATGCAAAGGTAGAATTATCGCTCAGCTTTACAGATCGCGATGAACCAAAGAATGATTTTTCGACAGGATATATTACTCTTAAATAGATCCATTCTTAACAGTCTACCAATATTCACTTAAATGCTTTGTTTGCCATTATTATTTTAAAATGATATAATTACATGTGTCAGTTGATCTAAATGCTTGATATTTTATTATAAGGGATAAAAGTATGAAAGAGATAACATTATCAGCTACAGATGAAAATCTTAGTAAAGCTATCAGCTTTGTTATTTCCGAACTTGAAGCAATGGGGTGCTCGATGAAAGTAACAATGCAGATGGAGGTTGTAATTGAGGAATTATTTGTAAATATTTCTCATTATGCTTATGGCGATAAGACAGGGGATGCACATATGATTTTTGATACTGAGAATGAGGGGAAGACAGTTGTTGTTACCTTCATTGACAGTGGTATGCCTTATAATCCGGTTGCAAAAGAAGATCCGGATACCACGCTTTCCGCTGATGAAAGACAGATCGGTGGACTGGGCATTTTCCTTGTAAAGAAAAATACAGACGAGATGATATATGACTATAAAGATGGTAACAATATTTTAACAATAAAGAAGAATATTTAGGAGGATAAAATAATGTTAACAATTAACAAGAATGTTGAAGACTCAAAACTTACTTTCACTCTTGAAGGAAGACTTGATACAACTACATCACCTGAGCTTGAGGCTGAATATTCAACAAGCCTTGAAGGAGTAACAGAGCTTGTATTTGATTTTGAAAAGCTTGAGTATATCTCCAGTGCCGGACTCAGAGTTCTTCTTTCAGCTCAGAAGATAATGAATAAGCAGGGAAGTATGGTTATTCGAAATGCTTCAGAAGAGGTAAAGGAAATCTTTGATGTTACAGGATTTTCTGATATTCTTGATATTGAGTAATTGAAGAATCATAAAACAGATCGAGTAGAGGCTCCGGCCTCTGCTCGTTTTTAAAATGCAATAACAGGAGGGGGTTAATATGGTTCAAAATGAAAAGATATGGGTTGCGGTAAATGATGCAGGTGAGAAACTGTATCTGGAACCTAAATATGCAAACAGACACGGACTTATCGCAGGTGCCACGGGAACAGGAAAGACTGTTACACTGAAGGTTATGGCTGAAAGCTTTTCCAATATGGGTGTCCCCGTATTTATGGCTGATGTGAAGGGTGATATCGCCGGTATAGTAAATCCCGGTGTTACATCTGAAGATATGGAAAACAGGATTAAGAGATTCGGACTGGATGAAGCAGGCTTCAGCTTCGAAGGATGTCCGGTTACAATCTGGGATATATATGGGGAAAAGGGAATACAGCTCAGAACTACGATTTCAGAGATGGGACCGCTCCTTTTATCCAGACTCATGGAGCTAAATGAGCTTCAGTCAGATATTCTTTCCATAGTATTTAAAATTGCGGATGATAATAATCTGCTTCTCATAGATACAAAGGATCTTAAAGCAATGCTTAACTATGTATCAGAGAATAATAAAGAGTTTGAAGCAGAGTATGGTAAAATGAGCCCAACTTCCATTGCAGCTATTATAAGAGCGCTCGTGGCTCTTGAGGTTGCAGGCGGTGATAAATTCTTCGGAGAGACGGCACTTAATATTACTGATTGGTTTACCTTTGGTAGTAACGGAAAGGGTATGATCAATATCCTTGACAGCGAGAGCCTTATAAATAACGGTAAACTTTATTCGACATTTCTTCTCTGGCTTCTGTCGGAGCTTTTCGAGAGACTTCCGGAAGTAGGAGATCTGGATAAACCGAAGATGGTATTCTTCTTTGATGAAGCACATCTGCTCTTTAATGGAGCTCCAAAGGCTCTGCTTGAGAAGGTTGAGCAGGTTGTAAAGCTTATCAGATCAAAGGGCGTTGGAGTGTATTTCTGCACACAGAATCCAAAGGATATTCCGGATGGAGTTCTTGCACAGCTTGGAAATAAGGTTCAACATGCACTTCATGCATATACTCCTTCCGATCAGAAAGCGGTTAAAGCAGCAGCTGACTCCTTCAGAGCAAATCCGGATTTTGATACATTTGACACAATCCTTAATCTGGGTACAGGTGAAGCTGTGGTTTCATTCCTTCAGGACGGTGGTGTTCCGGGTATGGCCGAGAAGGCATATATACTTCCTCCGCAGTGCAGTTTTGGAAGCATAGATGATTCAAAACGTGACAGTATAATAAAGGGAAGCATGCTTTACAGCAAATATTATGAAACTGTTGATCCGGATTCGGCATATGAGTTCCTCCTTCGACGCGGAGTTGAGATGGCAGAAGCAGCAGAGGAAGCAAGACAGGAGGCCGAAGAGGCAAAGCAGCGTGAGAAGGAAGAAAAGGAGGCTGCTAAGGCAAAGGAGAAGGCTGAGAGAGAAGCAGAACGTGAAAAAGAACGTGAAGCAGCAGCTAAGCGCCGTGCAGCTCAATCTGTCGGAACTACCGTTACAGGTACAGTAGGCCGTGAGGTAGGAAAACAGTTCGGCAAGAAATTTGGAAAGTTTGGAAAGACTCTCGGCGGAAATGTGGGAGCAAGTCTTGGAAGAGGTCTCTTTGCAACGCTTTTCAGATCTAAAAAATAAATGATGATTAATGAAGGTAAGGATTAAATGGATAATAGAGACAGTGCGATCATAAAAACCAGTATAATAGGAATAGTTGTTAATGTTTTTCTTGTTATCTTCAAGGCAATTGTAGGTCTTTTGTCTCATTCAATAGCAATAGTTCTTGATGCGGTTAATAATCTTTCCGATGCGCTTTCATCAGTTATTACCATCATAGGTACAAAACTGGCATCAAAAAAACCGGACAAGAAACATCCTCTCGGACATGGAAGAATAGAATACCTAAGTGCCATGCTTGTGTCGGCCATTGTTCTGTATGCCGGTTTTACTTCTCTTGTGGAGTCGGTTAAAAAAATAATCAATCCGGAGAAGGCTGACTATTCTGCACTTACTATATTTATTCTGATTGTGGCAATTATAACCAAAGTTCTTTTGGGAACTTATGTAAAAAATAAAGGGAAGGCTGTAAACTCCGGTTCGCTTATTGCTTCCGGTCAGGATGCCCTTTTCGATGCCATAATATCAACATCGGTTCTTGGATCAGCAATTGTATTTCTCATATTTGGCATTTCGCTGGAAGCTTACGTGGGAGTCCTTATCTCTATTGTGATCATCAAAGCAGGTTTTGAAATGATGAGCGAAACAGTAAGTGACATCTTGGGAAGAAGACCTGATTCCGAGCTTGCAGTAAAGATTAAAAAAATCATAAATGAAGTTCCTGAGGTAAGAGGCGCATATGACTTATTAATAAATAATTACGGCCCTGACAGAAATTACGCTTCGGTTCATATTGAGCTTCCGGATGTGATGACAGTGGAAGAGGTTGATAATCTTACCAGACAGATTGAAACAAGGGTATATTGCGAGACAGGCGTTGTGCTTACGGGAGTTGGTGTATATTCATATAATACTAAGGATGACGATGCTGCCAAGATTCGTAATGATGTTCAGAAAACGGTGCTTTCACATGACTGGGCTCTTCAGCTTCATGGATT
>CAMOCO010000104.1 GCA_946610715.1 uncultured Clostridia bacterium
ATTAAGGATCTGGTTCTTGAGGAGATGAATAGACTTGAAGAATTCCTTCCGGTTGGCAATAAAAATATTATGTTAACAGACACTACGGATGATACCACATGGAATGATAACTGGAAAAAATATTATAAGCCGTTCAGATTATATGATAATATTGTTATTGAACCTGTATGGGAAGAATATCCGGATAAAAAGGAAAGTGATAAAGTAATTAAAATTGAATCAGTTATGGCTTTCGGAACCGGAACACATGAGACTACTAAGCTATGCCTGGGACAGCTTGTGAAGTATATCTCCGGGTTTAAGCAGGCATCTGGGAATGCGCCTTCTGTATTTGATATTGGGTGTGGAAGCGGTATCCTTTCCATAGCTGCAGTTATTATGGGGGCAGGATATGTTCACGGACTTGATATTGATCCTCAGGCCGTGGAGTCCAGCATTACAAATGCTAAGGCAAACGGGCTTTCGGTGGACAGAATAGATTTCAGCTGCGGAAATCTGTTATCGAAAAACTATATCGCTGAAAAAATGAGTAAGGAAGAGGCTGAGTCATATAATAAAGGAAGCATCGGTTCCGGTATTTCAACGCCGCTTTCAGCTGCGGAAATGGTTGATCTTACTCTTGGAGGAGATGACATTATACCTGCGAGACGATATAATATTGTAGTTGCGAATATCCTTGCAGATGTTATAATTCCACTGTCGAGTGTGGTTTCTGATTATCTTGAGGAAGATGCGGTATTTATTACATCCGGTATTATAGATACCCGTGAAGATGATGTGGTAAAAGCTCTCACTGAAAATGGATTTGATATTCTTGGTACTGAGCATATGAATGAATGGGTAAGTATAGTTTGTAAAAAAATGGTGAGTCATGCATAGATTTTATCTCGATAATTTAAGTGAACTAAACAAATCTATTACTATTTCAGGTGAGGATGTAAATCATATCAGAAATGTTCTTCGCCTTGGTGTGGGAGACAGAATTACAGTGAGTGACGGCTCTTCACGTGATTATGAATGTGTTATCTCATCCATCGATGATATTGTTGTTGCGGATATAGTCGATATTCATGACTGTAATGCAGAGCTGCCGGTTAAGATAAGGCTTTTCCAAGGTGTTCCCAAGGGTGATAAGCTGGAATTTGTAATTCAGAAGGCTGTGGAACTGGGAGCAGCTGAGATTATACCCGTTATGATGGAACGTACAGTTGTAAAGCTGGATGATAAAAAGGCTGATAAGAAGCAGGAACGGCTGCAAAAAATTGCAGAATCGGCTGCCAAGCAGTCAAGGAGAGGTATCATTCCGAGAGTTCGCGGATTCATTTCATATAATGATGCCGTAAGGATGTTAACTGATACGACAGAGCATGATACGACAGAGCCTGCGATGGTAGAGTCTTCTATGACAGAGGTAAAGCGTCTTATACTGGTTCCTTATGAAAATGCTGAGGGAATGGCCTATGCCAGACAGATCATTTCATCAGCTTCGGAGTATGATGAGATTGATATATTCATCGGGCCTGAGGGCGGCTTTTCCGATAAGGAGATAGAATTTATAAAGGAGCGCGGAGCTAAGATTATATCACTTGGTAACAGAATCTTAAGAACTGAGACTGCTGCCGTGACGATACTTTCCATTCTGGGATTTATGCTCGATTCATAAAACATTCAGACGCTCGGTAAATGCTCAGTAAATGCTCGGTAAATGTTCAGTTTAATAGAATAATTTTTGTGTTAGGATAATATTATGGAAGTTTATTTTGATAATTCGGCTACTACAAAGGTTTATCCCGAGGTTCGGGATATAATGTTAAAGGTAATGGATGAGGATTACGGTAATCCTTCATCACTTCATCTTAAGGGTGTTGCTGCAGAACACTATATAAAAGACAGTGCTGACATTATAGCAAAGGTACTGAAATGCACGCCTGAGGAAATTATTTTTACTTCAGGAGGAACGGAATCAAATAATCTGGCTATTATCGGAACTGCACTTGCTAAGAAAAGACGGGGAAAACACTTTATTACTTCATCAATAGAACATGCCTCGGTTCTTCAGGTTATGGCATTTCTTGAGAAGGAAGGCTGCGAGGTAACATATATTTCACCGGATGCAAATGGGATAGTAAGACCGGAGGATTTTGCGGACGCTGTGAGAGATGATACGGTACTTGTCAGCTGCATGCATATAAATAATGAGATAGGATCCGTGCAGCCGATATCTGAGATTGCGAAGGCTGTGAGAAAAAAGAATCCCTCGGTAGTAGTTCACTCTGATTGTATACAGTCATTTGGAAAGATTCAGGTAGTACCGAAGAAGATGGATGCAGATATGATTTCGGTCAGCGGGCATAAGCTGCATGGTCCCAAGGGTTCCGGCTTTTTGTATGTAAAAAAGGGAACGCTTATAAGACCCATTATATACGGCGGCGGACAGCAGAGAAATATGCGGTCCGGAACCGAAAATGTTCCCGCCATTGCCGGACTTGGTACTGCTGTTGCAATTTCAATGGCAGGGATGGGAGAAAAAATGGCATTTGTTGAATCCCTCAAGAATAAGCTGATAAAAGAGCTGACAGCTCTGCCGGAAGTATACAGCAATTCCGAGACTGCACCGCATATTGCCAGCATAAGCTTTACCGGTGTCAGAGCCGAGGTTATGCTTCATGCTCTGGAAGATAAAGGAATTTATGTATCGTCAGGTTCAGCGTGCTCATCAAATAAACGTAAGGAAAGTGCTGTTCTGACAGCGATAGGTCTGGACAGAGAGAGACTGGAATCCACGCTAAGATTCAGCTTCAATGAAACAAATACTGAGGAGGAAGTGGATTATACCGTTTCAGTTATATCTGAGCTGCTTCCTGTACTGCGTCATTATGTACGGGGCTCCAGATAGGTTTAAATTTTATTCATCTTATGGAACAGGAAATAATAATAAAGAGGTTTTTGTATGGAAAGAATAAATATGTTTCTTGTAAAATATGCAGAGATAGGCACCAAAGGAAAAAACAGATATGTCTTTGAAGAGATACTCTGCAAACGCATACGTAACAGGATAAAGACATTGGGAGAATTTGATGTAAGGCGTGATTTCGGAAGGATTTATGTTGAGGCCAGGTCTGATTTTGATTATGATACATGCGTTGATTATCTGACAAAAATATTCGGTATTACCGGAATATGTCCTGTAACCGTAGGTGAGAAAGAGGATTACAGTTTTGTGAGTCAGGCTGCGATTCAGCATATGCAGGCGGCTTTTGATGATTATGACTTTTCCTTTAAGGTGCATTGCAGACGTACAGACAAGACATTTCCTATGAATTCCATGGAAATTGAAGCCGAGATCGGTCATGATCTTCTTGAAAAATATGAATCCGAGGGGCTTCATGTAGATGTACATGATCCCGATGTTATGGTCGAGGTTGAAATAAGGGATAAGGTTTATGTATATTCTAAAGTTCTTCCGGGTCCGGGAGGACTGCCGGTTGGCACAAACGGAAAGGCAGTATCACTTCTTTCAGGAGGTATAGACAGTCCCGTTGCAACTTATATGATTGCAAAGCGAGGGGTTGAGATGCATGCTGTATATTATAATTCTCCTCCGTATACATCCCAGAGGGCGCTGGAGAAGGTTCAGAAGCTTGGAACCATAGTATCCCAATATGCAGGTCCTATAGCCCTTCATGTGGTTAATTTTACGGAAATACAGCTGGCTATATATGATAATTGTCCCCATGATGAACTTACAATTATCATGAAGAGGTTTATGTTCAGAATGGCTCAGGATATTGCCAGGCTTGAAGGTGCGGATTGCCTCATAACAGGTGAATCCATTGGTCAGGTTTCTTCGCAGACCATGCAGTCTCTTGGTGTAATTGAAGATGCTGTGAATATACCTGTATATAGACCGGTCATCGGTATGGATAAGCAGGAGATTGTTGATTATTCCGAAAGAATAGGAACATTCGAAACTTCCATTGAGCCATATGAAGACTGCTGCACCATATTCGTTGCAAAGCATCCCGTAACAAAACCGAAGCTCGAAGTTATTAAAAGACATGAGAAAAAGCTTGAGGGCATCATAGAGCCTTTATATGAAAAAGCATTAAAAGAAAAGCAGATAGTTATCTTAAAATGATTTATAAATCTCTATAAAAAATATTATATTTGTTGAATCCGGGAGGACATTATATGTGGGCTGCCATTTTTGGTTTGTCAGCGTTATTTGCAGTAGTAGCGGTTGTATTTTTATGGAGCAGATTTTGTAAATTTGGTATTATCGGTAAGATATCAGGCGGAAAGAAATGGTTAAGACGTCTTCTTGGTTTAATACCGATGGTTGTCTTTGGTATTTTCTGCTATATAAATGTTATCAATACTGTTATTGTCATGCTGCATATGGCGCTGTACTGGATGATAGCAGAATTTGTATTTTTTATAATAAGAAAGCTGAGAAAGAAGAATCCTGAAATATCCGAAAAAAAATTCAGACCATACCGGGTAGGTATTATAGTTCTCTGTTTTGAACTGATATATTTTTCCGCGGGCTGGTATATGGATTATCATATGTGGGAAAAGGATTACTCGTTAACTACAGAAAAGGATATTGGAGAAGGCGGCCTTAGAATAGCCCAGATAACTGATTCCCATACCGGTGCAACTTTTGATGGTGAAGGATTTAGTTCGCGCCTCGAAACTGTTCAGAAAACGAGTCCTGATGTTCTTGTGATTACCGGTGACTTTGTTGATGATGATACAGATAAAGACGATATGGTAAGATGCTGCAGGGCTCTCGGAGAGTTTAAATGTCCTTACGGAGTTTATTTTATTTTCGGAAATCATGATAAGGGATATAGTAATTACAGGAACTTTACATCAGACGATCTCCGGGAAGAATTGGCGAAGAATAATGTAATTATACTTGAGGATGAATACGTTCTTATAGATGACAGGTTCTATATTGTGGGACGTCAGGATAGGTCAGTGCCTGACAGGGCTGATATAGCCGGTATTATGGAGGGCCTTGATCCGTCTAAATACTGCATCATACTCGATCATCAGCCAAATGATTATGATGCGGAAGCAGAAACCGGGGCGGACCTTGTATTATCCGGACATACTCATGGCGGTCAGCTTTTTGAGATTAAATATCTGGGACAGCTTATGGGTGCAAATGACAGAACCTATGGCATAGAAAAAAGAGATAATACAACATTTATAGTAAGTTCGGGAATGTCTGATTGGGCAATCAAATTTAAGACAGGAACAAAATCCGAATTCTGTATAATAGACGTAGCAGGAAAATAAAAATACCGGAGATATTATTCTCCGGTATAAGTAGTAGTCCGTAGGGGAATCGAACCCCTGATTCCGCCGTGAGAGGGCGGCGTCTTA
>CAMOCO010000105.1 GCA_946610715.1 uncultured Clostridia bacterium
TGTCAGCTTTTTATCCGCTCTGATTGCTGCTCTCGTATGCTCGGTGCCAAAAGCGATAACTATCTGATTCTTCCAAAGAGGAATAACCGTATAAAGTGTTGACTGAAGTTTATCCGCCATGGCAACCGCATTTGCCTGAAGCATTCTGATCTGCGGTGCCTGCTGAAGGGCTATGGTTCTTGTCGTTTCAAGCTCAAGAATCTTTCTTTCCAGTCTGTCTATGATATCCGGAATGATATCCGCACATTCTTCGGGATAATTTCCTTCTTTGATCTGTTCAATCTTATCTTTTGCTGCCGCAATCTTCAGATTAACCTGTTTAAAGTATTCCTGATTCATCTTATATATCTGATCCAGCATTGCGGTATCCTTCATAAGTCGAATCTGATGCGCCTCAAGCGAAGTCTCGATCTTTTCCACATTTTTAGATATCATATCATACTTATTTTGAAGATTAAGTGAATTGGATTTTTTCCGCTTCCATGGAAGGAAACTCCTTTCCTCCTCCTGATCGTCTGTCTCTGCAAGATATTTTACAGTACTGTCGATAGTGTCACTGATCTCATCGACATTTGTTTCTTCGATATTCTTGATCATCATTTCCGAAAGCTCAGCCATTTTCTTCTGGATATCCGAACCGTATATAGTTATGCTGTTTACTTTGCTGAGATCAATAAGTTCCTTATTGGACTGCAGCATATTTCTATCCTCATCCTCAAGATAAAACTCAGGATTGTCGGTTAGCTGTCTGAGCAATGTCAAATCATCCATTTAAATCAACCCCCATTCAGATCTGTAAAGGCTTCATCAGTATATACCGGCAGGACTATCTTGTCCGATATTCCGATCTTCTCCAGAAAAGCATCCGCATCGGCATATATATTTCTGCCGCTTATATTCATCTCACTCGGTGAACCTATATATATATCATCGTCATTTATATCCATCAGCATCCGGGTAACCTTTTCATTCAGAACAACTCCGTAGCTGAGCCCCCAGCCGCACTTAAAGGGCATGGATTCCTTGATCCTGCATAGCACTCTTCTGACAAATGCCTTGCCGCACATGGGATAGTAGCAAAGTCCGGGAAACAGCATCTGTCCCGGCTTCTTAAGCTCGATCTCGCATCTGAATACTTCGGATTCCACATTGCAGACCTCAAATATTCTGAAGTCAACCATATAGTTGTTCATTTCAAGAAGGTTGATAAGATTCAGGGCTATGATGCCTCTGTTCCTTATCTGTTCTTCAGTTGTAGAAGCTTCATATGTGACCTTCATAAGTATTCTTTTAAGCTTCTTTTCTTCGTTTTTTTCAAGCCTGTACATATTCTTCGGTGTCCCGGCAATGTATGCCGGAACATTCGGCCGCTGTCCCACAAATGAAGTTACTGTCTTCCTTACTTTGACGCTCCTCCTGTTTACCTTCTCAAGCTGTTTTGCAAGACTGAGAAACTGATCATAGTTATCACTGTAGCCGCCGATACAGTATTTTATTGCATCAGGAAGCGGAGCCCCGGCAAATTCAACACTCGCCGACCGGCTTTTTTGTTCATAGAACACCTCAGTGTTTATATCAGGATCACTGCTAAGGAATTTCTGTACCTCTCCTATGGATCCGAAGTACATTCTATATTCCGTAAGATTCTTTCGTTCTGATATTGTGAGGTATCTGCATTCTTCAGGTTGTACCCCTGTCCCTTTCATATATTACCCTCTTCTTGCATCGAGCATCTCAGAAAATGTCCTGAATATTTCATCAGCAGCCTTTTCTTCTGAAATGTGCTGTCTGATATAATCCTGAATAAATGCCAGATATGTTTCATCCTTTGTCTGGATGAACTCATAATCAAGTATCTTATTCATACCAAAACTCCGGTTATCAAGATATTTCTTTATACGTGCAGCATCTCTCGTGGTTATGATACCGGGTGCATCTCCGTAATTGTTTCTGCCCCATTCTGAGGTAGCATCTCTGAACAGTCTCAGGAACGTATACCACTCAGGATAATCACTCAGAATCTTCTTCTCAACTTCATTATCATAACCTATATATATAGGCGTAAATCTCTGCTGAACTGATTCCTCAATCTTCTCTCTGGCATTATAATTGCTGTCGGCACCACTTCCGTCTGTATTTCCCGCACCGATCAGTCTGAAGTTGGGATGACGCTTTACATTTTCTCCATTCGGGAAGTTGTAGCTCGCATCCTCAACATTTGAAAGAAATGAATTCAACTTTACTGTTGCTCTGCTGTTACCGTTATCCAGTTCGTCGCAGAAAGCAATCTTTCCGTATTTATAGCATCTGTAGAAATTCGGTCTGCTGTATCCGCCATCTGCTGTCTGGAATCCGAGGATATCATACTCCTCATTTATATATCCGATATCAATGAAATCCATTCCGAGAATCCTTGCTATCTGTGAAACCATGTAGGTTTTTCCGCAGCCGGAAGGTCCGATAAGATATGGGTTTGAATTTTCCATAACAGCAATCAGAACATCATCAAACATGTTATGAAAATGCTCGCCCATCGCGATCATATATGTTTTCTTATCCATAGCTTCCTTGTATCTCTCGGAAAAGCTCTTTGACTCATCAAGCAAAGGATTTACTTCCGGTATCTCTGCATCATTGTCCGTAACCGTATGCTGAGATTTACCTGCATGTGCATACTGCTCATTATGCATATTAATATAATCCACAGCCCTGCTGATACCGTCAGTTACTGCCGGCGCTGTCACTCTGATTTCTGACGTCTTCTGTGCAGCCTCTATCTGAACCTGTGTGATTCCTTCAGGCATCTCGAGTTTTACGGTATTTATAACCTTTTGGGCTGCCTGCTTAAGCTGACTGAGCCTTTCTTCTGCTTCCGCAAATGTTTCATCCACCAGCTTCCTCTTCTCATAAAGTACAGCCTTCTTCTGCTCAGCCACACAATCCTCATAAGCCTGATTTAGCTTTTCACTGATTATACTCAGCTCATACTTTGCCTTATTAACCTCGTCTTCACATACAGTTTTTACATCTATCAGTGAATTTCTCGAGGTAGCATCAAGTATGGATACTCTTTCTTCTACAATCTTACCAAGCTCAGTAATCTGATCGTGAAGAACCTGAGCCATCTTAATCTTTCGCACCGCATCAAGAAGTGATGCCTCATTTACGTCATATATTCCGGACATACGACGCAGTTTTTCCAGTTCTTCTTCATATAAAGCCTGCTGATCTGCGGTTTCCTGAAGCTTTGTCGTTACATTGATAAGATTTGCCGTAAAGCAATCCTCATCAAGGAAGTACGCTCTGGCTTCAATCGCATAAGGCTTAACATAGGTATCAATCATTTTGTGAGCCGAGTAGAAGCCAATTATGCATTTAACCCATTTCATATAGTTAAACTTATCGCTGAAAAGATCATAGATTGAACCTATAAACATTTTTCTCGGGATAACATTATCCTTATTAAACATCTCCAGAAAAACAGTGCTGAGCTCTTCAAAACCCGGAGTCTTCTCTTCATACGGGAACATTTCCGAATAGACATTTTCGCCATAATTCATAGACTCACTGTATTTTTCCGGCGGAACCGCCGAGCTGGTCATGAGCATATTTAATGCCGTAACATATAAGCCAAAAGGTTCGATAACTCTGCTATCCGGATGATTTTTAAGATATAAAAATCTCTCTAAAAACTCTTTTGCATCTATGCTGTAATGAGTACTCAGTATACGTTCTGTACTTTTTATTACTTCTTCATCAGCATCCTTTTCAAATAGTGACCATATCCCCATAATCTACACACTCTTTCTTTTATTTATAACAAACTTACCCTCTAGTTCTCCTTTATATCTGCTTCCCGTGCCTGTCAGAAATGCGCTCTGAACAAATTCTCTGTTGTCGGTCAGGTTTATGATTCTGAACGCTTCATTTTTTAGTGTAAGTCCTGACTGCAGACCCTTTATGACAGACCATCCTCTGATATCCGCATACGAAGCATCCGGCCACAGAAATGTACCGCAAAAGGTCTTCACTTCAACCTGATCGGTCGATTCGGCTATATCATATAGAAGATATGTAAGCCCTATAGGCAGACTGTAAACCGCACACGGCTTTATGCCCTCCGGAAGCAGTCCCACTGATATTACCGATACTACATCTTCTATCTTTGAATCAGCAGTAAATGTATTCTCATATAGATTTACATCATAGAATATCTGCTCCCCGTTTTTCTTTATCTGATGCATCTCACGAAGACTTTCTGCTCCGAATTTAAATGCGCTGCTTCCTTCTATATCTTCCGACTCAGATCTGTATGAGATTGATATTTCATCGTCGTACATGACCACATTTATCAGAAGATCCCCTCTCTCCGTCAGGAATCCGTTCAGCTTTACGGAAAATGTGCTGTCGTTCATCTCAAAAGCCTTAAAGTAGACTGTCCGGTTGGATGTGCCCACATGAATTATCAGTCTTCCGGATCCCCGCCATCCATACTTTCTGTCTATCACTTCCACTTCGGTTCCCATTGTCTTATAAAGTCCGACAACCAGGTACTCTGCAAGCGGTCCAAAGCGTTTACTGAGAGTCGATGCATTTACGAGAAGCGGATCCTCAAGCTTATCCGCATCATAATACTTACTCAATACGGATTCATGCCTCGGAACCTTGCCTGCTTCCATTATCGTCCGGGTAGTGTCATCCATAAGGATCGAGCTTTTATCCTCGGTTAAGTTATAGACTTCAAATATCTTATTTACAAAACGGGCAAAGCAGTGATCATTTTCAGTATAATTCAACTGTTTATTATCACTATAATTAACAAGTGCAGCCGTTACACCATATTTACCATTTGGTTCGGCCACCCCCGTCAGATCATAGATATGTATCATTTTTAGATCTTCGATGCCCTCTATGTCTATCTCTTCAGGATACATTTTTCTGAATACATTTTTAATCATGGTCAATCCTCTGCCACCTTCACAATCTGCACATACATATTCAGTATATCACAATGTTAAAGAATAAAGAACTATCCAATAAGATGATCAGTCATGTTATAAGTTTCGCTTTAAAATAAAAACAGATGCTGCGTATTTAAAGGCAGCATCTGCTTTGGTCGATCCTTCTCAGATTTCCGCTACATTTTTTCTTTACTTTCAACAAACCACCTGCGATTATCACCATAATACAGGTGGCTCTCGTAACCATCTACATAAATGGTATATCTGACTCCTACTGCTCCGACCACCAGATTGGCAACTCGCCTTACATCAGTTATCTTCTGTATCTCATAGGTAGTTCCATCCTCCCAGATAATAG
>CAMOCO010000106.1 GCA_946610715.1 uncultured Clostridia bacterium
GAACTCAATTTGATCCCCGGTTTGCTACTATAATGTTAAAAATGATAGATGAAGATAAAGATTATATGATGAGAGAACATAAATAGTGTTTTCTTCCGCTTACTTTAACCATAAAGCCTAAGTTGAGGTAAGAAATCTTATCACGGAATAAGAGGAGAAGGTTGAGATAAGAAGCCTTTTCGCAGAGTAAGAAGATGAATTGAATGTAATTCATCAGGAAAAATATAAGAAAAATAACATTTTTTCAGAGGATTATGATATATTTACCACAGGGTATGTACCTGTGGTAAATTTTTATGGAGAGAATGAATGGGTTATAGTACTATACTCCTTGTGGAGGATGATTACGCACTTGCAATGGGAACGGAATATACTCTGAGAGCAGAGGGTTATACGATACGTCATGCAAAGAATCTCGCGGAGGCACGTAAATTTGTAGGGATTGATGAATCGACAGAAGCTGCGGATATTACAGAAAAAGTGTCCTCAATCGATCTGATTCTTCTTGATGTTATGCTGCCGGACGGGACCGGTTTTGATTTTCTTGAGGAACTCCGCGCGGGAAATGTTGAAATACCGGTTATTTTTCTGACGGCAGTGGGTGATGAAGCAAATATTGTAAGAGGACTTGATCTCGGAGCAGATGACTATGTTACGAAGCCTTATCGTGTAAAGGAACTTTTGTCGAGAATTGCGGCTGTTTTGAGACGTGAGGAAAGAATCAGACGTATGGAATCCGATTCAAAGACAGAAACGTCGGAAAACGGATCGGCTTCGGAATACAGCTTTGGGTCTCATGTACTTAATGTATCGGAATTCAGACTCTATAAGGATGGTGAAACAGTTGAATGTACACCGTCTGAGATAAGGCTGCTCAGGGAATTTCTCAGAAACAACGGAATTGCACTTACAAGAAATCAATTGATTGAAAAGCTTTATGATACTGAAAACAATTATATAGATGATAATACGCTTTCCGTTTATATAAAGCGTCTCCGTGATAAACTGGGCGATGATTCTCTGTATATAAAGACCATTAAGGGTGTTGGATACAGGTTTTCAAATGAAGAATGATATATTCGGATCATGTTGGAATTTCATGATCCGAATATTAGAGAGTAAGGCAGTGTTTCGTGTATGAAAAGCGATTATGAAAGAAAAAGATTCAGAATGAAGTTCTATCTTGTGGCAGCGGTATTTATCGCTGTCAGTTTTTGTGTGCTTGGAATAATATATGCTGTCGGTGGATATGAAAAGAAAGATATATTATGGTTTATTTTGTCAGGGGCAGTTGAAATCGGTGTGATCGCTGTGCTTTATCATATATGTTCACGCGAGGTCTTACGTGCATATAACGCGGTTGAAAAAACGGCTGATATGATGGATGAACTGATGAAAGATTCCGAAAGGGAACTGGTTGCCGAACTCGAAGAGGGAAGTATAGGTATTCTGAATTCGAATTTTGAAAAGCTTGTAAATATGTTTCGAGAGGGCAAACGTAAGGAAGCGGAAGAAAAAGAGTTTTTAAAGGATGTAATGTCTGATATCTCACATCAGCTAAAGACTCCGCTTGCGTCGCTCAACATTTTTATTGATCTTCTTTTGAATGATAAGCTTGAATCCGAAGAAGAGAGGAAGAAGATTCTTCGTGAAGCAGAGAATCAGATGACAAGAATGCAGTGGATGGTTCTCTCCATGCTGAAGCTTGCCCGTATCGAAGCAAGAGTTATTGATTTTAATATCAGGAAATCTTCCGTCGGTGCGGTTCTTGACGAGGTCCGCGGCGCGGTGAATTATCTTCTGGAAGCTAAGAAGCAGAAGCTTATAGTGGATTCTTCCGAAGATGTATATATAATGGCAGATCCGGAGTGGCTCACGGAAGCTCTTATCAATATAGTGAAGAATGCTTCGGATTATTCTGATGAAGAAAACAGTATAGAAATCCATGTGGAAGCTAACAGTGTATTTACCAGAATCTATATAAAAGATCACGGTATCGGAATCCCGGATTCGGAGCTTCCGAATATATTTAAGAGATTTTACAGAGTATCAAGTGAGGTCAATCCTAACAGCGTCGGTATAGGCCTTGCACTCTCAAAGTCGATCGTTGAGGGAATGGACGGTCAGATAAGAGTAAACAGTACAGTGGGTGAAGGAACGGAGTTTCAGGTGCAGCTTCCGGTGGCATTGTAAGAATATAGATACACATGATCAGGGTCTGTCTTACAAAAATGTAAGACAGGCTCTTTTATTTTGTCACGGGATTGTAAGAAGCGGATGATATAGTGATATTTATAAAAATATGATGGAAGTTTTATAAGGCCAAACCGGTTATTCCGGAAAGGAAGATATATGGAGAACTATACAGACATTTCAAAAAAATATCTGATGAAAAACAGGAAGAGGAGTTTATATACGATCGTCGGCTGTGCACTTGTTGCGGCTGTGCTTTTTGCAATCCTCAATTCCTTTAATAACTGGTGGATCAGTTGGAGAGAGGCTATAAGAGAAGATGCTGACTGGGAAATCCTGGTATATAACAACGATAAGGATATCGCGGAGTCTGTAGTAAATGAAGATTTCGTCCGCTCAGCCATGATGGGAAGCGCTTACAGCGAAGAGGGATATTATAAGAATGAAGATGTGACGGTGAATTCCGTATATCTGAACGTAAAGAATATCTATAAGGTGAAGAAGTACGGCGAATACCTTCGGGATAAGTACAGCGTTCGGATAGACTATAACGAGGAACTTCTGGATACCTATCTTATTAACAGAAGCGGCAGTGCATGGATAGCATTTATCATATGTATCTTTATATCATATATTTTCGCAATCATAGGAATCGGTATTATAAGGAATGCTGTATCGATATCGGCTATCGAGAGGCTTAAAGATTACGGTGAAATGCGCTGCATAGGAGCAACGAAGCGGCAGATCAGGGCTATCGTATTCCGAGAATCGATCATACAGGAAGGAATCGGAGTAGCCGCGGGAATAACAGCGGGCTATCTTATCAGTCTTATCTTTTGTATGAGATACATGCTGCCGCTCGGATTCCATATTCTTCCTGCAGTCATGGTGGCTGTATGTTTTCTGTTCGATCTTTACTTTGTGATAAATGAAAATACCAAGAAGATCACAAGCGTTCAGCCGGTGGATGCGGTAAGAGGAAATTACAGGATACGCCTCGGGAAGACGAAGCATACCGGACGAAGCATCTGGGGACTTATTTTCGGTGTCGAAGGAGCTTATGCATATAAAAATGTAAAATGTAACCGCCTGAGAT
This sequence comes from uncultured Clostridia bacterium, assembly GCA_946610715.1. GTDB lineage: Bacteria > Bacillota > Clostridia > Lachnospirales > Lachnospiraceae > Eubacterium_Q. Next base: position 3,290 of record CAMOCO010000106.1, read on the forward strand.
TTATAAAGAGCGTGGCGGCAATTGCCTTCGGGATCGCAACGGTTGTGCTTGTCGGAGGTGTTATCGGATATCTTCTTGAATATGTCCGATTAAGTGATGAGAGATACGGATATTATCAGGAATATAGAGAGGGAGCGGTATATCCTTTCTATACAAAGGATGAGGTGAGAGCAACGCTTTGGAGCCCGGATCAGGTGAGGGCACTGAAGAATATACGGGGTGTGGAAGATTTAAGTTATGTATATAAGACAATTCTATATACTCAGGGGAACAATGATATATATGACAAGATAACGGAAGAATACAGGGAGTTTGATTATAGACAAGACGTTCTGGGAGAACATTTGGAGGATGAGTTTGAAAATCTGAAACCATATGCAGAGCTCAGTGATGAGGATAAACAAATTTACGGATCGGAACGGGATTATATAGAATCAAGAACCAAAGTTAAGGAAATGATGGAAGAACATGCGGAAACTTTCATCGAAGATATGGACAGGTGCTATGACAAAGAGGGACAGCTTCTGGATTATGATGAACTGTGTTTCCCGGGAGGAGAGGGAAGATATATATCGTATGTTCCCGTGCAGTTAACAGAGAGTGCTTCGTTCAGCCTGTACGGATATGAGGGAGAGGACTGGGAGAGATACAGAGACCATCTGATTGAAGGAACTCTTGATATATCCGATCACGGGATAGTACTGATCAACGGAGGTTACGCTTATAATCTGGACTTTCTGTGGAGTTTAGATGCGATACGTTTCGCACCGACAAAGTATATTTATACGGATTATAAGGTCGGTGACGAGGTGACATTTGTGGATCCGGCAGAACTCTATAATCTTGTTCAGTCTGAGATGAAGAGAGCTGCGGAATATGACAAGGTACATGTGGCTGAGAATGTAAAGTGGCATGAGGAACATGACGGTGAATGGGCGGAAAACCATCCGGAAGAATATAAGGCACATGTGGACTACGAAGAACTTACGACAACGGAAAACGGCCGGGGCTGGATAGTGGCAGCGGCCAGGGAGAAGCTTATAAGTGAGGGACACTGTAAGACTTATATCATAGAGGGTATAGTCGATCAGGATGTAAATCATTGTAATGAAGGACCTGTCTTCATAATGCCTCTCGATAAGTACTTTGCGGCAACAGGCAGCACCGCGGAAGATTTCACAGGTTTTCAGTATCATATCGGAAATGTATTTTATAATGATCTTTCCTCCGAAAAATACAGCGAGATCATGAATGATGATGAACTATATGACAAATACAATGAGCATGATGAGATTACCGAAAGTGTGTACTACAGAGATCCGCAGATTTTTCCTTTATATTCAAACTATATAACAACAACCATGACAATCGACTTCTTTAAACCGGTCGTGTATGCGGGAGTTGTGATACTCATTATAGTTCTGGTTAACTGCCTCAATATATTTAATGTCACAATGAGTAATATCGCTCTGAGACGTAATGAGTTCGCTCAGCTTAGGGCAATCGGAATGACAAAGAGAAGTCTTTTTAAGGGAGTTATCCTGGAAGGCGTGATCATGTGGATAACCGCATGTATTCTGGGAATGGCGGCGGGTATAGCGATAGAATATGTGTTCTACAAAACTATATTACAGTATCTCGTATATGCGGAATTCAGTATATTCTGGCCGGTCATTGCGGTAGCGCTTGTTTTATCCTTTATAGTTCTCGTGGGTGCGTACTACTTCCCGATGAAGAGGATGAAGCTTGATGTTGCGGAAGAACTGATGCGTAGCGGTGAATGATATATCAAGGGATTGATCGGAGTGCAGAGATCGATACTTATGGAGCAGCGTGGTATTTAATGAGCCATGCTAAGAATTGCGGGAGTTTTTTCAGAAACAGTAAAATCTGTATGTCATTATAGCTTGTGAAAAAAGAGGAGCATTATATGGAACTTGTAAAGATGGAAAATGTAACCAAGA
>CAMOCO010000107.1 GCA_946610715.1 uncultured Clostridia bacterium
CTTTTTATGGGATCGAGCTGCGGATGCAATGTCGCGGCTGACACCGGACTGTTAAAAAGTGTGATCAGAGATTCATGGGCAACAAATGATTCGGAAGAGGGAGTTTACAGCATACATGATTATATGCTTGATGATCTGATGATCATGACCTCGCTCAGTGATCTGGTTAATACGATTTATTCCAATATTTATCAGATCAAAAATCTGAAAAGTTATCATCTTTGCCTCAACAAGCAGTGGATGATGGAGGAGAGATTTAATCCTGCCATTATGCCGGTAAAGGGTTATGCTGACAGTATAATTCATGCAATTGAATATTATGTAAACAATTCATCAAGGAATCAGGTGAATCTGTATAATACATTTTCTGTAGATCAGATGCTGCCGGGGATAGGAGAATCTCCTGAACCGGAGTGCTATATGTTCACGCCGCTCTTTTTTGAAGAAAAATGCTTTGGATATATGGTTGCCTGCTATGACGAAAAGGAATATGGTTATTCGGAGCTGTTCAGAGTCTGGAACGGGAAAGTGTCAAAAGGGTTTGAATGCCTTAGAAGAGAGCTGTTACTAAAAAGTATGCAAAGCAGTGTAAACACGGAAATTATGAGTAAGGTAACGGGAGAAGCCGCAGATTCTGTTGATACAGCAAGGGTTGAGAGACTTGATCCTGCAGAAAAAAAGGAGATGAAGGAGGTTGAAAGGATACTTGACAATAATCTGCTTGAGTATCATTTCCAGCCTATCGTTTCAGCACAAACCGGTGAAATAGTCGCATATGAGGCTCTGATGAGGGCGCAGACCGAATGGAAGATATCACCGCTTTCCATACTTAAATATGCGGAAATAACCGGAAGGCTCAGTGATGTGGAACGGCTTACATTTTCCAATGTGCTGAAAAAGGTTGCCCTGGAAAAGGGACTGTTTGGAAACCGAAAGATATTTATTAACAGCATTCCCGGAGTATATAAGGAAAGCAGTGATTATACTCAGAATGGGGAACTGTTTAAAAATGCATCCAATATAGTTGTAGAACTGACGGAACAGGCTGAGCTGAGTGACGAAGGACTTAATTTTATTAAAGACTTTTTGTATCAGTTCAATATAGAAATGGCAGTAGATGATTACGGGACAGGATATTCCAATGTAAGTAATCTTCTGAGATATATGCCAAATTATGTAAAAATCGACAGAGCTCTTTTAGCGGATATTAATAACAGTGCACAGAAGAGGCATTTTGTAAGGAATATAATAGAATTTTGTCATGAGAATGGAATTCTTGCAATTGCCGAGGGTGTAGAAACGCCGGAAGAACTTAAAACTGTTATATATCTCGGTGCTGATCTGATTCAGGGATTCTATACGGCACGACCTTCGGGAATAATCCTGGATGAGCTAAGTGAAGATATAAAGAATGAGATAAAAAAGCTTCATACCGAAAGGCAGAATAATCTGGGCCATCAAAAGTTTGTAGCCGGAAAATCCAAGAGAGTTATCCTGAATAATCTTATGAAGGAAGGCGTGGATTCTGTCGTAGTAGGTGATCCCAAAGCTATATACAGGGATATAACAATAGTGGGAACGCCGGGCAATAAAACAGGTATTCACATAGAAGTAATGGATAATTACGAGGGAAGGATTACTATTGAAAATGTGGTTCTTTCCAACGGAAAGGCAAATCCTATACTTAAGCTCGGAGAAAATTGTAAAGTAACACTTGATATGAATGGTGAGAACTTTTTTGAAAATGGCGGTATACTGGTACCGGAATCTTCAGCTGTCGAATTTGAAGGAGACGGAAATCTCAGCATTTCCATAAATTCAAGTGAGTGTTATGCAATCGGAAATGATCTGAAATCAAAACATGGAAATATCAGCTTCTATAACGACGGAACCATATATATTAATCTCAGTGGAAACAAATGTGTCGGCATAGGTTCGGGACGCGGCGGCAATATCATGATAGAAAAGGGCAGATACGTAATTACCGTTAATGCTGAGGCGGCAGTGGGTACCGGAGCATTTGATGCGGATTCGGAGCTTACAATCCATAGTTGTGACATAGAGACAAATCTTTCGGTGAGCAGCGGAGTATGTATCGGTTCGCTGTCAGGAGATTCCATAACAAGAGTCTGGGGATCGGCAGTTAAATGTTATGTCAGCGGCAAGAGTATAGCTGCTATCGGAACGATTTACGGAAAATCATCGGATGTGGATATCCATGAAGCATCAACAATTGTTAATTGCAGAGCGGATAATTGTACAGCACTGGGCAGTATGCACGGAGATACTGATTTCAGATACAGAATGGCATCTCTGAGGCTGAATATCAACGGAGAACATGTAATGTCATACGGAACTCCTTTTGCAGGTGAAGGAGATACCAGGGTTCTGATTTATAATTCTGATATCAATATTAATCAGACATCTAATGAAAACAGAGACTGCCTGGCGGATGATAAGAAAATCAGAATATTTAACGGCAGGTATCAGGCATCCATCAATGGAGAGGAATTTGTCAGAAATATCATAAGTGGTGCACCGGAATAAAATTGGGAGGATTGCACAAAAATAATTGTGCCTTTTGTACAAAATGCTCTTGTTTTATAATTTTGCTTGCGCTATAATTTAATCAGATGATGATTAAAAAATTCTATTAAATGATTGGGGGGACTTAATATGGCAGCTTTAATTAAATGCCCTAATTGCGGATCTACAAGAATAGAAACCCTTGGCGCAGCTCAAGGCCTTGCAGGTAAAATGGGCAAATCAGTCATGATATGTAATAATTGCGGAAAGCAGTTTAAACAGAAAGTAAAATAATAGTGTAAGCCCGGTCCGAGTGGCCGGGTATTTTTTATATTATTTTTTGACATTTTATTTAATCTGGCGTAGACATTTTCTTGTGCTTATGTATTTAATTTGGTACAATATTGATTGCTGTATATAAAGATTACTGTATGGTAGTCTGTCAGCAAAAATTTGTTACAGGAGGAATGACCTGTATGATTGAAGATGCAATGAATGCAGTCGCAAAGGCTGAGGAAGAAGCATCCAAAATAGTAGAGGATGCAAAGCAGAAGGCGACTCAGATTCAGAAAAATGCCGAAGATGAGGCTGCTTCCATCAGGGAATCAACAGAGGCTGAAGTCGGAGATTACCTTGAGCAGGGGTTGAAAAAGGCTGAAGCAGATGGAACAGAGAAGTCTAAAAATGCAGTTGCTGAAGCTGAGAAGGATGCAGCGCGTATGGCTGAGGATGCCGGTAAAAAGGAAGCCGAGGCTATAAAAGCAGTAATTGATGAAATTGTAAAATAACAAAGAGAAAGGCGGTATAAAGTTGGCAATCTTAGAGATGCAAAAACTCTCAATCTATGCACTGAAAAAGCATAGAAAAGAAATACTGGAATTTTTGCAGCGTACAGGGGCCATGGAACTTATTCCGGATGACAAGGATGACGGCTTTAACAGGCTGGATACTTCCCAGGACAGAATAAAATTCGAGAAAATGGCAGATGCCTTCGATTATGCTTTGAGTCTGCTGCCCAAGCCGGGAGGTCTGGGGCTTGAAAAACCACAGATTACAGCGGCTGAGCAGAAGGATGTAATAAACCATATTTCCGAATATTATTCACATGTTAAGTCTATTAACAGCCTGGAGAAGGACATCGCGGAAGCGGAAAGTAATATAGCCCGTAAATCAAATAAAATAGCGACTCTCAGACCGTGGGAAAAGCTTGATATCCCGCTGAACAGTTCTGAGACCAAGAAAACGGACATTCTTATTGGTACATTTCCTTCATTACTGAAGGAAGCGGATATACTGACCATGGCAAACGGTGAAGAGAGTGATCTTCCGGTGGATGTAAATGTTGTCAGTGCCGAAAGCCAGCAGACCTGCTGCTGCATCATTTGTACCAAAGAGGTTTCGGCAAAGGTAGAAGAAAGGCTGAGACAGTACGGCTTCGTAAGGATGCCGTTCATTACTCACAGAAGGCCTAAAGATGCCATAGAGAAGAGGGAAAGGGAAATCAATTTAGAGCAGGACAGAATCAATAAGTCCAAGGCTGAGATTGCTTCCTATGGCAGATACAGACAGAAGTATGAAATAGCTTCAGATTACTACAGGACCCGAGCTGAAAAGTATAAGATACTTGGAAATATCCCGCAATCCAAGAATGTATTCTTCCTGGAAGGATGGATTCCGAAGGAAAAGGCCGAAGATATAGCAAAGATTCTTACGGACAGATTTGATGCGGTAGTGGAGTTTGAAGAGAAAAAGAAGGACGATGTAGAACCGGTTATTCTCAGAAATAACAAGTTCTCTCAGTCGGTAGAGGGTGTTCTTGAATCATATGGACTGCCTCAGCACGGACGAGTAGATCCGACCACGGTAATGTCCTTCTTCTATGTATTCTTCTTTGGAATGATGCTTTCAGATGCAGGTTACGGACTGCTGATGTCAATAGCAACCGGAATTGTTCTTCTTAAATATAAGAGGATAGAAAGCGGACTAAAGAAGATGCTTCAGTTATTCTTCTGGTGCGGACTCTCCACAGCTTTCTGGGGATTTATGTACGGAGGCTTTTTCGGAGATGCAATAGATGTTATCGCAAAAACCTTCTTCGGATATACCGGGGAGACACCGATACTTAAACCTATATGGTTTGCACCTCTTGACAATCCAATGAGACTTCTCATCTGGTGTATGGTATTCGGACTTGTTCATCTATATTTCGGACTTGCGATCAAAGGATATGAATACCTGAAGGAAAAGGATGTGGTAGGCTTTATCAGTGATATCGTAGCATGGTATATGTTCATAACAGGTCTCATACTGATGCTGATACCTACAAGCATTTTTGCATCAATCTCAGGTTCTCAGGTAACATTTCCTGACTGGGCAAATACTCTGGCGAAGGTTCTTACCATTGGCGGCGTTCTGATAATTCTCTTTATGTCAGGGCGTGCAAATAAAAACTGGGGACTCAGAGTTGCACTGGGAGCATATGATATTTATGGTGTAACAAGCTGGCTTTCAGATGTCCTGTCTTATTCAAGACTTCTTGCACTGGGACTTGCAACCGGTGTTATAGCCAGTGTTATAAATATGATGGCAAGTATGAAAGGAAATTCGGTTATCGGAGTGATACTTTTTATAGTCGTATTCATAGCCGGACATCTGCTC
>CAMOCO010000108.1 GCA_946610715.1 uncultured Clostridia bacterium
TGTCATAAAAGCATTAATGATCAGCGTAGAAAGAACTGCTCTGATCACCTTATTCTTGATCCATTTCACCTGCTCTTTTTTCAGTCCAACAGTTAATAGTCTTATACGCCCTATTTTCAATCTGCCTTTTACCCTGTTCTGCGATAAGCCCCCACTGCCACTATCCAAAATGATATCCTCTGTCAATTTCGGATCTACCGGTTTAGTTACTCCATGTATTTTTCTCCGCCATCCAAAATAGTTTACATAAATCCTATCACTGATATATAGTGCCCCCGCCGCAGCAAAGCTTAGTTGCAGCCCGGCAGTAAATACAGCTTTTGGCTGAATCACTGCCATAATAAGTACTGCTACCATCATATCTGTCGGAACGTCCGGTGTTCTTTTAAGGAAAAATGCTGTATAGCGCATTATAAGCATGATCACAGCCCGGACCGTTGATGGCTGGAACCCCGTCATAACACCATACAGAAAGATAAAAATCATCACAAGAAAGCTGCGCAGTTTTCTTCCTGCTCCCAACAGCTCCAGAAGCTTCTCAAGTGCCAAAGCGAGAAATGTTATATGCATTCCGGAAATAACCAGTATATGAGCCATTCCGTTTTTTTGATACAGAAGTTTTGTTTCCTTATCCATACCGGACTTTTCGCCCAGCAAAAGCGCTGCAAGAAATGAAGCCTCTTTTTCCGTAAAAAGAGAGTATAAGGATTCCCTAAGTCCCCTTCGGATTTGCCCAAGATAGTAAAGTATCGTGTCCTTCTCCCCGGTATAACTTATACTGTCTGCATATATGATTCCGTCAATACCGATTCCCGAATAGTACTTGGCAATATCAAATTCTCCCGGATTTGTTGCGCATTCCGGGAGTTTCAGCTCCCCTCTGACTGAAACATATAACCCCACTGCGGGCGAGCTGCCGCTATCTATTCCTGCCCTTTTTTCTGCAGTTCCACCTTCTGCCTTCTCTGCAGTTCCACCTTCTGCCTTTTCTGCAGTTCTACCTTCTGCCTTTTCTGCAGTTTCATCCTCTTCTTCCCGGGGAACATATACCTTCACGGATCTGCTCCCTGTATCAATGTTGAGACCGAAATTCTTTGGTGTCTCTGACACATCCGTTATCACACCGGAGATAACCACATCTGTACCGATGAACCCTCTCTCCGAAAGTGTTTCCCGATCTGAAATGAACCCTATTCCCGCTCCGGCCATAAGGCAACAAAAAAGCAACAGATGCGAGCATTTTTTTTGGCCGCACTTTCTGTTGCTTACCTTGATAAATATAACTGAACATATAATAAGTATTATCCCGACTGCCGGGTTGTCCGACAGGTATATCATCTCCCCTAAAAGGATAGATATACCCACCGGTATTATCGGTCTTTTAAATATCATTAATCTGAAAACTCCAATTGTTTGCTGATATCAATAGAATCATGATACTTTTCTATAAGCTTTCCGTTTACGTTGAAAAGCACATTCTTAACATTCGGAAGAGATGTCAGGGAATTAACGATCGAATATATGACAACTCTGTCATCCGCTTTTATATCACCACTCAGGAATTGCGGTGAAAGATTAAGTGTTGCCGTTCCGTTCATAACATATATTCCCATAACCTCAGTGCCTTCCGGAAGCACATCGTAATTCTCCAGCTGTTTCATAACCACATCACATGCTGATTCATCTTCTGAAATAGTCACTGTCTCGACTACACTTCTTAATTCCCTGCCCGAACTGTCCGGCAGATATAGCACAATCTCACCCTTATTTATTACCGAATCATTTGCATCATCATAATAGAAAAATGCATTGTCACCGTAAATGACTGATTCAAGTATATCCTCATTTTCATTCCTGAATACAATACTTGTATCGCCAACTGTCTTAAGTCCGCTAAAGGTCTTGACTATCACAGCCTTGGACAGCAGCAGAACCTCCTCGGACACATCTTTGATGATAAAATTCAGCTCGATATTGGAATTCTTATCAACGGAATAGCCCGAAAATGTAATGCCATCAGGCAGTACCAGCTGTGCCATTATATCCTCGACACAGTCAGGAATCGAATCCGGCTGTTTAAGCTGAAGCCTTCCCGAGTCTTCCGCAACACCCCAGTTTTCAACATGATATAGCTGAACACTTCCGGCTGCTTCTGTCAGTTCTTCGGTTTTTGCTTCTTTTTCGCCGTCATTCACCGAACATGCAGTAAATGTACAGCTCATGGAAAAAAGCATCGCCAGAATCAGGATAATGGAATCAACCCTGATATTCATCTTGCTTTTTTTATGTTTCCTCTTTCCCTTCTTTTTAAGCGAACCCTTTTCTTCCTCTCTCGCAGTTTCATCGAGCATTTCCTTATCAAGAGCTGCATCACTGAGGCTGTCCCCGGCAAGTTCCTGCTTAAGGGGAATCCTTACAGTAAATGTGGTACCCTTTCCGGCTTCGCTGTAAAGTCTGACAGTTCCCTGATGAGCATTAATAATATTTCTGGTAATTGAAAGACCCAGACCCGTTCCGCCGGTATCTCTGCTTCTTGCCTTATCAACTCTGTAGAATCTTTCAAATACTCTGTCCTTGGAATCATCAGGTATTCCCACACCCGAATCCGCAACCCTGATATAGAAAAAGCTTGCATCTGCGTTAAGGGATACCCTTATCCATCCATTATCAACATTGTACTTTACCGAATTTTCAACCAGGTTGGAAATGGCCAGCATAAGCTTTACCGAATCCACCTCAGCCACTACATCCTTATAGCTTTCGTAAATAATATTGATTCCTCTCTTGTCCGCAAGAGGAGTTACGGTTCTGATAATACTATCTATTATCTCATTGATACTGCTTTCACTGAAATTCATGGTACTGCTCTGGCGGTCGGTTCTGACAAGCGTAAGCAGGTCATTTATTATCTCGGTTTCCCTGTCAACCTCACTAACAATATCTTCCATGAATTCCCTGTATTCCTCTGCAGTTGCATTTTCATTCTGCAGCAGTGATTCAGCCAGAACCTTCATGGATGTGGCCGGAGTCTTAAGCTCATGACTTACATTTGACACAAACTCCTGACGGGCAGAATCAACGGTGGCAAGCTTTTCAAGCACAGCATTATAATTCCTTGCCAGAACCTTGGTTTCTTTAAATCCCTTCTCTTCTATCTTATCCTGAAGATTTCCCTGGGAAGTATGATATATCTGGCGATTTATGGCATCAAGACGTCCCAGCGCTATTCTCACCATCGGTACTGACAGAGCTATTATAAGAATAAGTGCAATCCCAAGCAGAATTGCCCCCTGCATTACCAGCACCCGGTTATTTTCCTGTATTTTTTTAGTCGATGCCGTTGATACGATGACACCCAATATTTCATTTTCATCCTCAATAGGAAGTATCACCTCGGCATAATCACCTCTGATACGGGAAATGCCCGGCCCTCTCTTTGTCATAACGTTCATTATATCTTCGCTGACGATATAATCTCCCTGCTTCAGGACATATGTATCCTTAATGATCTTATAATCTCTTGAAATGACCATAATACGGCCATTCGAAAAGAATGCGGACTCATTAATATCCGTATCAAGAGATGTATCATTTGTATCCATATTCATCCTGTACAGTGAAAGCTGATTCGACAGACGGAGTGCTCTTGTCTCAGTATCACTCAACAGATTATCTATCTGATTTCTTTTCATCAGATTAACAAATCCGAGAAAGAAAGTAATCGAAATAATAATACTGATAAGGCTGAATATAACAATGATAAATTGCTTTATGCTTATGTAAAATCTTTTATTGTTTTTACTCATAATTCCTCAGGGAGCGGATTACTGACATTCCTGTATGCATCTTCAAAGAATTTTTCCTGTGCATTTACGGCAGGAACCGTATGCTCAACATATGAATAGTTACCCTTGCTGTCAGAATATCTTGCCTTAACATTATCAGCAAGCTCCGTCTCAAAGAAACCTCTGATCCTGTTCTTAATATCCTCATCATAGATAGGCGCTGCTACTTCCACACGTCTTACCGTATTTCTGGTCATAAAATCAGCTGAGGAAATGTATATTTCTTCCCTCTCACCTTTTCCGAATATATAAATCCTCGAATGTTCAAGGAATCTTCCCACAATACTTATAATCCTGATATTGTCTGTCTTGCCGCTCACACCTGGATGCAGGCAGGAAATTCCCCTTATTACCATATCTATCTTCACGCCGGCAACCGAGGCTTCTATCAGCTTATCAATTATCTTCTTATCTGTAAGGGAATTGATCTTGATTCCAATATAGGCATCCCCGCCGTCTATGGCAATCTGGATCTCTCTTTCTATCTTATCGATAACTTTGTTCTGAAGACACTTCGGCGCAACAAGGAGACATTCGGTTGACTCCATAACTTCGCCCAGTGAAAGAGCCTGGAATATTCTTGCAGCCTCTGCACCGATTTTCTCACTTGCTGTCATAAGACATAAGTCAGTATAAAGTCTGGCAGTCTTCTCATTATAATTTCCCGTACCTATCTGGGTAATGTACTTAACTCCGTTATCCGACTTAAGGGTAATGAGACAAAGCTTTGAATGAACCTTAAGCCCGTCGAGTCCGTAAATAACGTGACAGCCTGCCTGTTCGAGCTGACGTGACCACTCAATATTATTTTCCTCATCAAATCTGGCTTTAAGCTCCACCAGAACATCAACCTGTTTTCCGTTCTCAGCAGCTTCAACAAGTGCCTCAACAACCTTACTCTGCTTTGCCAGACGGTAAAGCGTCATCTTAATGGAAACAACATTCGGATCATTTGCGGCTTCACTCAGCATATTAAGAAACGGTCTGATGCTTTCATATGGGTAATGAAGCAGCTTGTCCTTTTCTATAATCTGCGGAATAAGCGGAAGCTTCTCATCAAAATCCGCAGATCTCTGCGGAATTCTCTTGTTGAAGAATAATTCGTTTTTATGTCTCAGATTATCCTGGATTTCAAAAAGGAATGAGAGGTCCAAAGGAGTTGACACCTTGAATATCATTTCCTTATCGATGTTGAGATATGAAACAACGGTATTAAGTGTCTTCTTATCGATATCTCTGGTATACTCGATTCTTACAGGTTGAAGACGGCGTCTCTGCTTAATGACTTCAGCCATATGATCCCTGTAATTCAGTTCCTCGTCATA
>CAMOCO010000109.1 GCA_946610715.1 uncultured Clostridia bacterium
TTTTTCTCTATATATCGATGAGTTCCTGTCAAATTCTTATATGTATGGATCGCTGACGATGGTAATCCTTATGATGATGTGGCTCTATATCGTATCCAATCTGATATTTATCGGCGGCCAGATAAATGAATATCTGTGGCTCGTTAAGTATAAGGAGGAGGATGAGGAAATCAGCAGAAAGAAGAACGAGGCAAAGAAGAGGAAGAAAGCGCTGAAGGAAGAAAAACGTAAGATGAAACGGGGTGAAGCGCAGGGCGAAGAAACTTCGGGTGATAAAGCTGACAGAAGGGCAGGAAGAATAGTCAGTTTCTCCGCATTAAAGGAGATAAGTGAAAGCCGCATAAAGCGGGTGAATGATTCGAAGGATGACGCAAATGGTGAAAAAATGGAACCGGAGCACTTTGATGATGATGTGATGGATGAGATAAAAAGCTGATAAAAAACTGACGGAACATAATTCTTATAAATATAACCCCCGGGCACTTCATCAGTGCTTCGGGGGTTATTTGTTGTATAGCATTAAATTGTCCGGAAATGTTAGTTGGAGAGCTTCGCGATTGCGGCATCAATTCTTTTCAGAGATTCTTCTTTTCCAAGAAGAGACATCAGTTCTGTTGCACCGCCCGGAGTTGCGGGCTTACCTGACATTGCTGTTCTGAGTGGCCACATAATGAAGCCTGTTTTATATTCTTTCTCGGCGCCGAAGGCCTTAAGGAGTTCAAAAAGTGAATCATTATCAAAGGCATCTGCTGCTTCAAGTACCGGGCGAACCTCCTTCAGAAGCTGAAGGGAATTCTCTGGATTTGTTTTCATCTTCTTATGTGTATACATATCAATATCATATTCGGGAACTGCTTCAAAGAAATCAAGCTGTTCCTTTATGTCAGGAAGTACTTCGATTCTTGTCTGCACCATTTCTGCCAGCTTCTTCCAGTCCATTTCACGGTGAATCGTTTCCTGCATTATCGGAAGAGCCATCTCATAGAATACTTCCGGATCAAGCTTTTTAATGTATTCGCTGTTCATCCACTTGAGCTTGGTCATATCCAAAACTGCAGGAGACTTTGAGATGTGATGATAATCAAAAAGCTTCGTCAGTTCTTCAAGTGAAAAAATCTCATCATTTCCTTCGGGAGCCCATCCCAGAAGGGCTACAAAGTTTACAATTGCTTCAGTCAGAAGTCCCTGGTCAAGAAGATCTTCAAAGGATGAATGTCCGGAACGCTTTGACAGTTTGGCGTGTGTCTCATCGGTGATGAGCGGACAGTGAATATATACCGGAACCTCCCAGCCGAAGGCCTCGTATAGGCGGTTGTACTTTGGAGCGGAGGAGAGATATTCATTTCCTCTGACAACATGTGTGATGCCCATAAGGTGATCGTCTACTACATTTGCAAAATTATATGTAGGGAATCCGTCGGACTTGATGAGAATCATGTCGTCCAGCTCGATATTCGGAACGGAGATGGTACCGTACAGTTCGTCCTCAAAGCTGGTGGTTCCCTCAGTTGGATTGTTCTGCCGGATAACGTAAGGCTTACCTGCGGCAAGATTTTTCTCTATCTCTTCTTTGGACAGATTCATACAATGCTTATCATAATGGAAAATGGTCTTAGAGGAACCATCTTCACTGTCTACCTGTATCTGAAGACTCTTTAATCTTTCTTCATCGCAGAAGCAGTAATAAGCTTCGCCGCGTTCAATAAGCTTTTTAGCATATTCTAGATAAATGCCTTTTGCCATACGCTCTGACTGGATATAGGGACCTACTCCGCCGTCCTTGTCGGGACCCTCATCCCAGTTTAAGCCGGTTTTTTTAAGGGTTCTGTATATGATATCTACAGCTCCTTCAACCTCTCTTTCCTGATCCGTATCCTCTATACGGAGTATGAAGTCGCCACCCTCATGCTTGGCGATAAGATAAGCATAAAGTGCGGTTCTCAGATTTCCTACATGCATTCTTCCGGTAGGACTTGGAGCAAATCTTGTTCTGATTTTTGTCATTTTTCTTAACCTCGCAGATTGAAATATCGAATAGTATAACATAATAAATCTTTCTGCTCAAATGTAATATGACAATTGAATTTTTAGCCTCTCTGAGTTATACTTGTTAAGTACGTGTGAAGTGAAATACTGATACTATATATTTGGTTGTTACTATTTGTAGTAACGTTGGGTTTAACATATAGCAGGAAGGTAGTATTATGTTTGATAAGATTATGGGCTTTTTTAAAGAATTGAATACAACAACCATGATGATTTTGGTTTTTGCGGCAATCCTCGTAATATTTCTTATTATACTGGTAGTAGTAACTGTTAAAGTGCTGAAATCAGCAAATGAATCAGATGACGATGATGAAGAAGAGGATGATGAAAAATATAATAAAAGAAAATCTTCCAGAAGACGGAATGATGATGACGATGATGATGATATCAATCCGTTTAAGATGAAGGGCGTATCGGCATCACATGATGATGATAATGATGATGATGATGATGATGACGATGACGACGATGAAGATGATGAATATTATGATGATGACGATGACGATGAAGATAGCAGTTCACATAAAGTAAACAGCTTCAGGTCGGGACTCAGTTCGTCAGCGGCACAGCGCAGTGCAGCTGAAGCTCTTAAGGTTGCGGAAGAAGTGAGAAATGAAGTTGATGCCGTGAAGGCTGAGAGTGGCAAGGCTGATACAGATAGAGCGTCAAGCCCGATTACAGTTGTTGATCTGGAGACTGCCGGCGGTGAAGCCGGAACGGGTATCAATATCAGTGATGAAAAGACAAATGAACTTGATACAAAGGCTATAAAGGCTGCCCTTCGAAGAGAGAGGGAGCAGGTTGATGAAAGTATGAGAGCAGCCAGTGAAGCTGTGGCATCTGATTATAATGCCAAGATGGACAGCGCATTTGCACCGGAGGGCGCATCAGTCAATACCGGAGAGATTCCAAAGGTTAAGA
This sequence comes from uncultured Clostridia bacterium, assembly GCA_946610715.1. Lineage (GTDB taxonomy): Bacteria > Bacillota > Clostridia > Lachnospirales > Lachnospiraceae > Eubacterium_Q. The sequence goes on from CAMOCO010000109.1 coordinate 2,968, forward strand.
CAGAGGGATTTGTACTTTCCGATGAAGCTATAGAGTCGGCTACCGAGGCTTCTCTTGCAGCTCATGATAAGGCTCTTTCTGCAGCTGAAGAAAACAGTGCAGGGCAGAAGATAGATACAAGCAGCGCTGCCAGGGCAGTCAGACAGGGCGTAGAAGTTGCTGAACATTATACACATAAAAGCGAAGCACCTGAACAGGCTCCGGTTACATCGGTTCATAGTGTGGCTGCTCCTGTGGGAGAGGAAAAAATTACTGTAAATCCCGTAAATGCCGTAAATATCAATACAGTCAATTCTGTAGAAAGAGTTGACACAAAGAGTGATGAAGCCGGCATTTCCGGTATGGAGGATATGCAGTCATTCCTTACCGAGAATCCTGTTCCGAAGAAGAAAAAGAAGAAGATAAAGAAGAAGGATCAGGCCTTTGCCGACAAATTTGATGATGATATTGATATTCGCACGGGTGAGTATTTCTGGTACAACAGTCAGGATATCGATGGACTGAAGCGTAAAGAGGATATGTATTATTACTGCCACTACTTTAACAAGCCTTCAAGAGCTATCATCCCACTCGTGACCGAGATGTATGACTGTGCATTTGTAAGAACGGAAGAGATACAGCTTATAGCATATGGCATCTCATTTAAATCAATGAAGATGAAAGATATCCTTTCGGCTAAGGAAAAAATCGGATTCGATAAAAGCAATGCCACAAAGGAACCATCAGATAAAGATAAAGCAGAGATATACAGAAAATGGTGCGGATATGTAGATAATTTCCTTTCCATCATAGTTATCAATGCACCGGATGATGTAAAACTTTACATCAGGAATGCACTCTATGAGTACGGAAGAAAAGATGCGGAAACGCTCCTTTACAGTCCGGAATAATACAGAAATAAAAGTGTCAACTCATCTGAGGTTGGCACTTTTTTTGGTTAATGTAAGCAGACATATATTGCGTGTTGCACTATAAATTAGTATTAATAAAATTTATTTTCCGGCTTAAGCTTAATTTAAGGTTGGATGTATATCATACAATCAAGCAAAGAAAAAATGACCGCCGGGGCATACCCGGTGATAAGACTTAAGGAGGAAATAATTATGATAAAGAGATATTATGCAAAGAAATTAGCGGCAGTTGTTACAGCACTCATGATGGCGTGCTCGATGGCGGCTTGCTCCGGAACGGCAGGAACCGAAGGCGTGAATAACACATCAGCTGCAGTTGAGGCGGCGGAGTCTGAAACAACAGAGGAATCCGACAATTCCAAAGCTTCAAACGAGTCATCAGATCAGGCATCATCAAAGGAGTCATCAGATCAGGCGTCAGAAAGTACATCAGATAAGTCATCATCCGAAACAGTTGATACATCGGAAATGTTCTCTGACAGAGATATGGAACAGACAGCCGATACAAGTGGTGCGGAAAAAATCAGCCTTAGCGACGGACAGGATATATCAATTACAACTGAAGGAGTGTATGTTGTGAGTGGTGCAGCATCTGATGTGACGATAACGGTGGAGGCCGGTGATAGTGACAAAGTTCAGATTGTCCTGGACGGTGTGACTGTAACTAATGCGGATTCACCTTTCATATATGTAAAGAGTGCAGACAAGCTGTTTGTTACAACAACCGATTCTGAAAATGAGATATCTGTAACCGGAGAATTTGTTGCAGACGGTGATACAAATCTCGACGCAGCAATCTTTTCAAGAAGCGATATTACTATGAACGGCACAGGATCTCTTTCAATCAAATCATCCGACAATGGGATATCTACAAAGGATGACCTGAAGGTTACAGGCGGAAACCTAACAATCGAGTGCAGTGGAAGTGCTCTTGAAGCAAATGATTCAATAAGGGTAGCAGACGGAAATGTAAATATAGTTTCCAGTAATGATGGTCTCCATGCAGAGGATGACGATGATGACACAACAGGATTTATCTATATCGCAGGTGGCAAGCTTACGGTAAATGCAGCAGATGATGGAATTCACGCAACAACTTATGTTCTGGTTGATGATGGCGATATGAATATAACAGCCGGTGAAGGAATTGAGGCTACAGCAGTTACAATGAATGGTGGAAATGTTACATTATCAGCATCTGATGACGGAATAAATGCGGCGTATAAATCAGAAAATTACGG
>CAMOCO010000110.1 GCA_946610715.1 uncultured Clostridia bacterium
ATCGGAGGTTCCGGTTATTTTCGCCAGCGCCAGAACCAGTGAGACTGACAGGATAACGGGGCTTGATATAGGCGGAGATGATTATATTCCGAAACCTTTCTCCATGAAGGAGCTTTTGGCGCATATTAATGCACTGCTTCGAAGAACTTACGGATTCGGTGATGATGATAAGACTGTATCCTTCGGAGATATTACGGTAGATATCGGTTCACGCACAGTGACCAAGGCGGGGAAGCCCGTAAATCTGTCTTTACGAGAATTCGATCTGCTGGCATTTTTATGTACACATCCCAATACAGCACTTTCGAAGGATAAGCTGCTCAGCGAAGTATGGGGTACCTTCTCTGAGGTTGAACCGAAAACACTTGCCGTTCATATACGCTGGCTGCGTGAAAAGCTGGAGGATGATCCGGCAGAACCAAAGTATATTAAGACTATTTACAAGGTGGGATATATTCTGGAGGCAGAAGTATGAAAGGACGAGTATTAAAGATTACTGTGATTTTTTCACTGCTTCTTGTGGCGGCAACCTGCATTCTGGCTTTAAATTCCGGAAAATCCGATCCGCAGGATACGCGATCAGAGCAGTTGGTTGATATAAATGAAATATCACAGCTCATCGATCGCGGAGATTATGATGCGGCAAAACAGAAGACTGATGAATATGCCGAAAGACTCCGCAGAGAACCTCTTGAAGATTCTGTCGGAATAAACGGGATAGTTATGTGTATCCTCACCGTTATTTTTATGGCGGGGGTCTTTTTGTATGTATATATAAATATTCTCCGTCCCTTTGACAAGATGAAGGACTATGCGTCGGAAATAGCTAAAGGTAATTTCAATGTACCGCTCAATTATGAGAGGTCGAATTACTTCGGCGCTTTTACGTGGGCTTTTGACAGCATGCGTAAAGAGATAACCCGTTCCCGTATGGCGGAGCGCGAAGCGATTGAAAACAACAAGACGGTAATAGCAACTCTTTCTCATGATATAAAAACGCCGATCACTTCCATACGTGCTTATGCGGAAGGTCTTGAAGCAAATCTCGATACATCGCCTGAGCGACGTTCGAGATATCTGGAGGTCATGATGAGAAAATGTGACGAGGTTACAGCACTTACAAACGATCTCTTCCTTCACTCCCTTTCAGATCTCAACATGCTTCAGATGAAACCTGAAGAGTTTGAGCTTGTTCCGTTCCTTAAGCAGTCTATATCAGAGATCGGTGCTGAACATGAGGATGTTATTTTCAGAGCATCTGATATATCTCCGGTAATTTATGCCGATAAGAAAAGGCTCAATCAGATTGTTGAGAATCTCATCAACAACTCCCGTAAATATGCGAAAACAATTGTTTCAGTTTCACTTTCTCTGTCAGATGATATGGTTTCGATACATTTCCGGGATAAAGGACCGGGGATTCCGGATGACGATATGCCTTTTATAACAGAGAAGTTTTATCGCGGTAAAAATGCAGGAACAGAAAACGGTTCAGGACTCGGACTCTATATAGTAAAGTATATTGCCGAACAGTCAGGCGGCAGTATAGAGCTTATAAACTATAAAAACGGAGAAAAGGGACTCGAAGCCGTGGTGAGTCTTCCGGTAAAAAAATATAAAAAAGATTTCTCTTAAATACTTCTTAATAAGAATTTGCATAAACTGTGATCATGAATCATGGATTTATGAAGAAAAGAGGAGAAATTTTATATGAAAAAAACAATTCTTTCAGCAAGGGGACTGAGCAAAAGCTTTGCACATAACGGCGGACAGGTGCATGTAATCAGTGATGCAAATCTTGATATCTATGAGGGTGATTTTACCGTGATCATGGGAGCTTCAGGTTCCGGTAAATCAACCATGCTCTATGCACTCAGTGGAATGGACAGAGCGACCGCGGGAGAGGTTATCTTTAACGGAGAAAATATTACTGAGATGAGCGAACGAAAGCTGGCAAAGCTTCGCTGCACCTCTTTTGGTTTTGTGTTTCAGCAGATTCATCTGGTAAGTAATCTTACTTTGTTTGAAAATGTAGCGGTTCCCGGATATCTGGATAAGAGCCGTTCTGTAGAGGAAGTCGATTCTTTTGCGGACAGTCTTCTTGAAAAAATGAATATTTCCGATATCAAAACCCAACTTCCGGCGCAGTGTTCGGGAGGAGAGCAGCAGAGATGCGCTATAGCAAGGGCGCTTATTAATAAGCCGGAGCTTGTATTTGCGGACGAACCTACAGGAGCACTCAACAGAAAGAATACGGTTGAAGTTCTGGATCTTCTTACGGAGTGTAACCGTGAAGGACAGAGCATCCTCATGGTTACCCATGATATTCGTGCTGCTCTCAGGGCAACAAGACTTCTCTATATCGAAGACGGAAAGATAATCGGAGATATGACACTGCCTCCTTATAAAGCAGAGGACGAAAAGAGTCGTGAGACACAGGTAAACTCATGGCTTTCTTCCATGTCCTGGTAGGAGGTGCGCTATGGATGTAATTAAGCTTATCAGATCAAATATCCGTCATAAGAAGGGCTCTTTCAAAAGTATAATTGTACTTATAATGATAATAGCTCTCTCTGTTTCAACCATTGTCAGTCTTAAAAGAAATCTTCCGAAGTCAATCGAAAGCGCTTATGACCGTAAGTATGATGCGAACATTACTCTGAATATTCAAAAAAGATATTTAACGGATGAAATGTTAGACGAACTGAGGAATAATCCGTTGGTAGGAGAAGTAATAGTCTGTGATTCACTGCATCCGGTTAAATGTACTTACTCCAATGGAAAAGATGTATCTTTCGGTATCAGACTTGTGGCAATAAATGATACGGTTGATGCTATCTGGAATGAAAATGCTACGGCACTTGTCACAGATGTTCCCGAATTATCAAAGGGGGAGATTTATCTTCCAAGAGCCCTGAAGGATTATGATAATCTGAAGGTTGGAGATACCATGACGGCATATTTTGAAGGTGTGTCATTTGACTTTACCATTAAGGGTTTTGTGGAAGAACCGGTCTGTGGAAGTGCCTTTATGGGGTTGAAAATGCCTTTTATCTGTCAGGAGGATTTTGATGAAATTGCCGAAAACAGAAAGCAGGCAATCGCTGAAAATCCTGAACTCGCTCCGGACTTAAATGAAATAGTATATATTACAAAAGCGGATGACTGTGATCTTACAGACAGCAAATTTGCTCAGGAAATCAATAAAACTTCGGATATAGAAAGCTATGCATCGGGGGTTCTGACCAGATCTGACAGTCTGTATTATCATGGACTTATGCCGGATATTATAATGAACATTTTTCTGTCATTTGTAATTATCTTAGTAGTTATAGTTTTTGTTGTAATGTCTAACAGCATTTCATCAAGTATTGAAATGAATTATACAGACCTTGGAATTCTGAAGGCGCAGGGCTTTGATAACAAAAGACTGAAACTCGTATTTCTCGGACAGTATATGCTGGCCGAGGTTATAGGAACTGTTGTGGGATTTATATTATCTGTTCCGGTCATTATATATCTCCCGAGAGCATTCGAAGCAGTTGTGGGTATTAAAATAGTCGGAGGCATTGCTATAGTTCCAAGCATGCTGATCATTCTGGGAATACTTACCATTTCAGCACTTTATATAATGCTCATATCCGAAAAAGTAGGAACCATATCACCTATAAGAGCCGTATCGGGCGGAAGGTGTGAAGTATTTTTTGACAGCAGGATGACACTTCCGATAAAGGGAAGAGCTCTTTCTCCGAGTCTTGCCTTCAGGCAGTTTACATCCGGAGGAAAGCGGTATTTAGCATCGATATTAATAGCTACGCTTCTCGTATTTTTTCTTATGACAATGACGGGAATGACTGATGCCGTATCGTCTGAGAGTGCTCAGCGGGCTATGGGTGCTACAAATGAGAATATTACCGTCTGTATTCAAACGGACGGAAGGAGTCCGGAAAATACGGAATATGTGAGAAATCAGTTTGAGATTATTGAAAAGATTATCACAGAATATACAGGTATAGAAGAACGTTATGGCTTTGAGAGCACTTATATGGTATTTAACGGTGAAAAGCTGTACTGTAATATGGCTGATGATGAAGAAGTATTTACCGTTACGAAAGGACGTGCACCTCTGTATGCAAACGAAGTTGTTGTGAGTCAGATATATGCTGAGGATATGGGATATAAAATAGGTGATAAAGTTGAAGTATCTTACCATGGAAGGAAAGATGATTTTGTAATTTCCGGATTTATTACCGATATTGTAAATTCAGGACGATTTTTCGGAATGAACAGTGAAGCAGCATCCTTCTTTATCGATGATTTTGTTGTGGAATATGTGGGCTATAAACTTTCTGATCCGGATAAGGCAGAAGAGATTAAAGAGAAGATAGAGTCGGAAGTGACAGGCGAAATAATAATTGATGTTTATTCGGGTGGAAGTTCCTTCGAAAAAATGATCACAACGATGGCATATTCTATAAAGGCTGTGATATATATTATCTCCGCGATATTTGCCCTTGTGGTTGTATCCATGATATGTTCGAAAACATTTGTCAGAGAGAAAATAGATATCGGAATTTATAAGGCTATGGGATTTACTTCAAGGAACCTTCGTCTTCAGTTCGCCGTGAGATTTCTTATAGTTGCATTCTTCGGAATAATCTTCGGAACGGTACTAAGTCTATCCTTTTCGGAAAAAATTCTGTCATATTTGTTGAGAAGTATGGGAATAGTAAATTTCGTTATCGATTACAGATTTATAACAGTTGCTTTTCCGATAGTGGCGGTAGCACTTTGTTACTTCCTGTTTGCATATATTGCAGCCGGAAAGACAAAGAAAGTAGAGGTAAGAAACCTTATCACAGAATAAGAATGGAAACACGCTAATATCGTGCAATTGAGATTTAGCGTGTTTTGATTAGTAAACGGTCTTTTTCGCATATTAAAGAAATAATGTCCATAAATTCTTGTTTGACGATATGAGCGATAGAACATAATACCGGAATAAAACGAATTAAGAAGTTTTCATATATGGTTGTAAGCTGTGAGTTGACAGATTGTAAGCCGTAGCTGGTAGAAGTCAACCGTCCTTTTTTGTATGGTTAGAACGAAATCA
>CAMOCO010000111.1 GCA_946610715.1 uncultured Clostridia bacterium
ACGGCGCTAACGATGTACAGGAAGGTGTTGCTATCATGTGGAAGGAGAATGTTGATGTATCTATCACAGGTAACTCAACAAACCCTACAAGATTCCAGCATCCAGTTGCAGGTACATACAAGAAAGAGCGTATTGAAGCTGGTAAGAAGTACTTCTCAGTAGCTTCAGGTGGTGGTACAGGACGTACACTTCACCCAGATAACATGGCTGCAGGTCCTGCTTCATATGGTATGACAGATACTATGGGACGTATGCACAGTGATGCACAGTTCGCAGGTTCTTCATCAGTTCCGGCACACGTTGAAATGATGGGACTTATCGGTGCAGGTAACAACCCAATGGTTGGTATGACTGTTTCAACTGCAGTTTCAATCGAAGAAGCTGCAAAAGCCGGCAAGTTTTAAGTTCCGGAACCATATATTAATATAGTTGGTAAAGGCACCGTGCTCCTTATGGAGTCGGTGCCTTTTATAGTGCGATATGACGCAAAATGGGCAAGAAAAAAACACCTTTTCAGGTGCTTTTCTCTTACACTATTAATCTATAAACCTGAGAGAAAGGATTCATCCGTTCATCAATTGGCTTAACTGTATATTACTACAACCCTATATAGAAGTGATGAGCATACTTTTAATTATTTGTAAACAATCTGTAAACAATGGCCACATTTAATTCACACTAAATGGTACGATTTTTATAAAAAAAGAGCTTTTCAGAAAGGCTTATAAAGCACTTGAATATGCCGGAAATGAATGAACAAAAGTTACTTTTGACACTTACATCATTTTTATTTAAAATTCATGGATTTAATGTTACTATAACATATATGTTTTGTTTGGGGGATTTCTATGGATACAAATACCCTTGATCTGATCGCGGAAATGCAGATAGATTATGCAACACGTATGAGAGAGTTGAAGATTGGATATTTCAATTTCACTCGGATATTCCTCACAGAGTGCCTTTACTTCGATTTTTAAGAAGATTACAGGCATGACACCTAAGGATTACAGAAGATTTTCAGGAGATTTTAAATGAATATTCTTATTACAAATGATGACGGTATAGGGACAGAAGGTATAAAGAAGCTCGCTGAAACCGCAGCACATTTCGGAAATGTATATGTTGTTGCGCCTTTATGTCAGATGAGCGGAAAGTCGCATGGCTTTACATATGACTCCGACGTGATAGTTCGCGATTATGATATTGGAATAGATGGCGTAAAGGCATATACCTGCAGCGGAACTCCGGCAGATTGTGTGAGGATCGGAGCTATCAAGGTACTGCCGGAAAAACCGGATTATGTTTTTTCGGGAATCAATACAGGATATAACATTTCTCATGATATCCAGTATTCAGCGACGGTTGGAGCTGTTCTGGAGGGGGCATTTCTGGGGATTCATTCGGTGGCATTTTCCCAGGGCTCGGTTGAATATATGGAAGTGGTTGATGCATATCTAAAAGAAATAATGGAAGAATGCATGTCAAAGCCTCTGGATTATAATGCTGCATGGAATGTAAATTTTCCAAAATGCAGTCTTCATGAATTAAAGGGGATTTTAAGAGACAGGACAGTTTCGACAGATCCGTTTTATAATGATGATTATAATGAAAAAGTTATGGATGACGGCTCTATAGCTTACAGTATTATTCAGGATAGGGTCTGGAAGGGATCTGACGGGACGGATCTTGCGGCAGTGGCGGATAATTACATTTCAATCGGGATTGTGAGAAATATAAGATGATGTTAAAATATATCCGGATAATAGCGATATTTCAGATCAATAATAAAAAATGAAGCAAGGTTGGAAAATGTAATGGGCAAAAATTATAAGATGTCAGTAGAAGAGAAATCATTTTTAGCATCATATGATGCATCAAAATATGATAATCCTTCGTTGACTGCAGATATTGCGGTATTTGCGATTCTTACAGATGAAAAATCTGATGAGTACAGAAAAGACCCTGAGCAGCGGCTTGGGGTACTTTTGGTTAAAAGAGGAAATTATCCCTATAAGGACTGCTGGGCAGTACCCGGCGGATTTGCAGCAAAGAATGAAACACTTAATGAGACCGCACTTAGGGAGTTGAAAGAAGAAACGGGTGTTGACTCTGCATTTCTCGAACCCTTCGGAATATTCAGTGCGCCGGGGCGTGATCCGAGAGGATGGATAGTGTCTCAGGGATATATGGCCCTTGTTGATGTGAAGAAGTGTAATGTTATGGCAGGCTCTGATGCAGGAGATGCAGCATGGTTCACCATAGATGTTACGGAAAAAAATGTTAAGAAGAGTGTTTCGAAGAATGAGGCAGAGATAATCGTAAGATACGAGATACAGCTTGCGTCGGAGGTTCCGGGGACAAAACTGAAAGCTGTAGTTGATGAGATAAGGAAATACAGTAATCATCATGAGACAGTTGCATATGACATTGTTGAAGATGAAGGTATTGCATTTGATCATGCTGAAATAATTGTCAGGGCATATAAATCACTGCATGAAAGAGCGGAAGATGCAGGCAGGATTGTATTTGATATGATGCCTGAAAAATTCACGCTGTACAGCTTGCAGGAAGCATATGAAATAATTTTGGGAGAAAAGCTGATAACTCCGAATTTCAGGAGGAAGATAGCACCTTTTGTAACCGAAACGGATGAGGTGGTGACCGGTGTGGGACACAGACCTGCCAAGCTGTTTAAGAGAAATCTGGAAGCATTTTACAGTAAATAAAAGTATAAAGGAGGATATTGTAATGCCATTTATTGATTCAAAAATTACTGTTCCGGTAAGTAGTGAAGTGAAGGAAGAAATTAAGAGTGAACTTGGAAAGCTTATTACAACACTAAATAAGAGTGAGACCTATCTGATGGTGGGAATCGAGGATGCTTATGATCTCTGGCTTGGCGGAAAGAAGCTGGAGAAAGGGGCATATATATCTGTAAGTCTTTACGGTAGTGCATCTTCTGCTGCATATGACAAACTTACAGGTCAGATATGTGAGCTTTTTGAAGAAAAGCTCGGGATACCCGGAAATGCTGTATATGTAACATATCATCCGGTAGAAGACTGGGGATGGAACGGCAGAAATTTCTAGATACGTTTCATTTTAAAAGACACTATAGGGAGACTATATTATGGCAGAAGAAGAGACAAAGACAGATGAGAAAACAGCTGATGAGAAAAAATCAGATGTGAAAATGAACAGAATGTCAAAAAGAACCATTCGTAAAAAGCTTAAGGGTTATTTGATATGGTTTACGGTTTTATTTATATTGTTACTGTCCTTTATGTTTATGTTATATCTGACCGGACAGCAGGATAACAGTTTTTATGAGGAGGGGATGATATGGACAAATATATCATGGCTTTAGATGCGGGAACTACCAGCAACAGGGCTATAGTATTCAATAGAGATGGCGAAATCGTATCTGTTGCTCAAAAAGAGTTTAAACAGATTTTCCCGAAACCGGGCTGGGTTGAACATGATGCAAATGAGATATGGTCAACTATGCTGGGAGTCGGAGTTGAGGCTCTTGCAAAATCGGGCGCTACACCGAAGGATATAGCAGGTATAGGCATCACAAATCAGAGAGAGACAACCATAGTATGGGATAAGGAGACAGGCGAGCCTGTATATAATGCCATAGTATGGCAGTGCAGAAGAACTTCAGAGTTTTGTGACAGCCTCAAAGAACAGGGCTATACCGATATGATACGTGAGAAGACCGGACTGGTTATAGATGCATATTTTTCCGCTACAAAGCTAAAATGGATTCTTGATAATGTCCCCGGTGTGCGTGAACGAGCTGAAAAAGGAGAGCTCCTGTTCGGGACCGTAGATACATGGCTTCTCTGGAAATTGACAAAGGGACGCTGCCATATGACGGATTATTCCAATGCATCCCGTACTATGATGTATAACATCAGAGAGCTTAAATGGGACAAGGATATTCTGGAACTTTTGGATATTCCGGAATGCATGCTCCCGGAGGTTCATGATTCCAGTGAGATTTATGGTCTGGCAAGTAAACATATTTTAGGTAATGAGATTCCTGTTGCCGGAATTGCAGGTGACCAGCAGGCGGCTCTTTTCGGACAGCAATGCTTTGTTAAGGGAGATGCAAAGAATACATATGGCACAGGTTGCTTCCTTCTTATGAATACAGGGGATAAGCCGGTATTTTCCGAAAATGGACTGGTTACAACCTTGGCATGGGGAATTGATGGAAAAGTTGAATATGCCCTTGAGGGTTCTGTATTCATTGCCGGAGCGTCAATTCAGTGGCTGAGAGATGAAATGAGGCTTATTGACAGCGCTGAGGATTCGGAATATATGGCAACAAAAGTAAAAGATACAAATGGATGCTATGTAGTTCCGGCATTTACGGGACTGGGTGCTCCTTACTGGAATCAGTATGCACGTGGAACTATTGTTGGAATTACCAGAGGGGTCAATAAATATCATATAATCCGTGCCACACTTGAATCCATAGCATATGAGACATGTGACGTTCTTCGTGCAATGGAAAAGGATTCGGGTATGAGAATTAAAGAGCTGAGGGTTGATGGTGGTGCGTCAGCCAATAATTTCCTGATGCAGACTCAGGCAGACATTATAGATGCCACAGTTATAAGGCCGAGCTGCAGAGAAAGTACGGCTCTCGGAGCGGCTTATCTTGCCGGACTCGCAACAGGTTTCTATTCATCAAGAGATGATATTAAGACCAGCACTACCATTGACAGAATATTCAAACCTGAAATAACAGAAGAGGAGAGAATGGAAAAACTTCGCGGATGGAGTCGTGCAGTTGAAAAGTCTTTCGGATGGGCTGAATAGTTATATTTAATTATTTTTGTTAAAAATGCTGATGAGCTAAAAAAAGATTGAAAAATCATTATTTACAAAAAAAAATCAAAAAAATTTACAAATAACTTAATTTTTTTATTTACAATATTTAACAAGTATAATATAATCAGAAAAGATTTTTACTTCAACAGAGTAAAGTTGAAGAGGGATTATATTATAGAATAAAGGAGAGAAAAGCAATGTCATACGTTGATGAGGTACTTGAGAAAGTAAAGAAAAGAGACGCAGATCAGCCTGAGTTCATTC
>CAMOCO010000112.1 GCA_946610715.1 uncultured Clostridia bacterium
TTCACAACATAATATGGAAACCCCAGCTTTACGGCCACACTTCTGGCGTCATCGATATCTCTCATGGAACAGCAGGTCTTGGTGCTGCACATTCCTGCCTGTTCATTATCATAAAGCCGCATTGTTATCCCGATCGGCTCATATCCATTTTCCTTTACAAGCAAAGCTGCTACTGAGCTGTCTACTCCTCCGCTCATTGCAACCAGCATTTTCTTTTGTTCCATTTCACTTCCATTCCTAAAGTAGCGGTGCCACAACCTCAAGCAAAGAATCGAACAGTCTTCCGACTATTGTTTTCTTGGTATTTTCCAAGGTGACCTCCCTGCAAACACGGAAAGTCTCCTTCATATCCTTTTCCAGATCGGTAACCGCTTTATTTTCTGCATAATAAACTCCATCCTCAAAATGCAGGAACAGACTCCTGTAATCAAAATTAACTGTCCCCACAGTCGCCCGCTTTCCATCAATAAGCAGACATTTCGAATGTATAAAGCCCGGTGTATATTCATATATCCTGACTCCTGCGGATAGGAGGTGAGGATAATTCGATCTCGTTGCCCTGTAGATCATTTTCTTGTCCGGAATTCCCGGCGTTACAATCCTGACATCCAGCCCCTTTTTGGCAGCCAGGCAGAATGCCGTAGCAAGCTCATCACTGAGTATCAGATAAGGCGTATAAACGTAAACATATTTTTCAGCCTGTTCTATCATCTCAAGATAAATATTCTCTGACAACAGTATACTGTCAAAAGGCTCATCGCCATAAGGCTGAACATACCCCTCGGCACCGGTGTCATACTTGAATTTTCCGATATATTTCTTAACTGATTCTTCCTCAAATGTTCCGGGAACTATCGCCTCCCACATTTCCATATACATAAGGACAAAGGACTTTACGGCATCTCCTATAAGTCTGACGCCCGCATCCTTCCAATGCCCGTAGGGACTGTTGATATTTATATATCTGTCACTGAGGTTAATCCCACCTGTAAATGCCGCATTTCCGTCAATAACAAGTATTTTTCTGTGATCTCTGTTATTCATAAACGGCGAAAAGAATGGGACAACTCTGTTAAACTTAATGGCGTGGATATTGGGACTGAGCTTTTCAAGTTCCTTCGGATATCTCTTGGGAAGATATGCGATGGATCCGAAATCATCATACATTATCCTTACCTCAACCCCTTCATCTGCCTTCTTCTTAAGTATTTCCAGAATAGAATTCCAGAAAGTTGATATCTCAATTGTAAAGTATTCAATGAAAATGAACTTCTCGGCCTTTTTCAGCTCTTCTATCATGGCCTCATAAAGTGCTTCTCCCGAACTGTAATAATCAACTCTTGTATTCTTAAATACAGGATAATTACCATCATTCAGAATATATCTGGATGTAAGGGATGATCTTCTCTTTTCTTCAGCCATTTCATCAAGTATTCTCATATCCTGGGAATAATACTTTCGGAATTTTTCATCGGCATTATCCAGTCTTCTTTTGAATCTTCTTCCCGGCCGCTTATCCCCGTAAAGCATGTAGTAAGGAACTCCGAACACGGGAAATACCAAAACCATGATTATCCATATTGCCTTATATTCCAGCTTCTCATTTTTCTTATTTATTATATAAATAATATAAATAATACTGAGAATTCGGATTATTGCTTCCAGATATTTATTTGGCTGATAAAACTGAAGAAACAGCATCAGTATCCATGTTACCTGTATCAGAATAAATACGATACTCATGAACACCCGGCTGAAAAACAGCTTCTTATATTTTTTTTCCATTATAATGTGTCCCGTATAGTTAGTTGATTTTCCTCAGCGCAGCAAGGCATTCACGCAGCCTTGCATCAAATTCCTCATAAAATGTATCAATACTATCATATCCGTCCAGATAAAAATATGCGAGAACAGTTTTCATAACCTCCTTAATACTTCCGCCCGCCCCGGAAATGAAGTATTCTGATTTTATCTTTCTAAAGTGTTCCGGTCCTTTTTCATCAAAAAGATCACTCTCTCCTATAATAACCGCATATTCCCGAAGTGTTTCTTCCGAAAGTTTTTCTATTCTGGCAGATTCATTTGCTCCATAATCTCTTATATCCGCAACTTTTTTCTTTTCAAATTTTATAAACCTGTGCCACTTATTGATAAATGCTGTATGCTTTTCAAGATCCGGAATACCAATCCATTTTTCAACTTTGACCTTGGTTCTTTTTTCATAAGCGCACTCGTTTATCTGAAGAAAATAGTCAAAGCCCTTATCATTATAGATTCTTCCCAGTGGAAACAACCTGCAGATGGAAGGTCTGAAGGAATGAATGCTGCAACGCTTATCCTCGTTCAGAAATTTACACCCTCCGTCCATTTTAAGATGTGGCAGTGCAATCCCGTCGATCATTCCGATTTCCACAGAAAAATCTGTCAGAAGGTTATCAAAGCTTTTTCCGGTTCCCAGTGTCAGATTGCAGATATCATATGGATCCAGAACTATTGTCTTACCCATATCGGATTCACAGCACTTTGAGCAGCCTGCGCATCCTCCGGTATCCGCCTTTACCATATCATTTGCCCCGTAAAGCCTGCCGTCTGAAATTTCATTTATGTCATCATATCGAAGCAAATCCGGAATCTCCCTTCAGACAAAATTTCACCAAATTTAATTATAGCAAAAAACCTCCAAGTTGCAAACTGGCAAAACAGACATCAAAAAAGCACCATGCCACCCATTGGTCGCATGGTGCTCTTGTCATTTAATTTATCTTCTCTTTCCCAGAAGTCTGAGGAGACGAAGGAATAAGTTGATAAAGTCAAGATAGAGCTCAAGTGCTCCGTACATTCCGAGAACCATTGAATCAAGACCTGTATATCCTGATGCAAGTTTCTTAATCTTCTGAACATCATATGCTGTAAGTCCAAGGAAGATAATAAGACCGATTACTATAAGTGCAAGATCAAGACCTGTTGAACCTATGAACATATTAATAACCGATGCTACGATCACAAGTATAAGACCTACCATAAGAAGATTTCCCAGTCTTGTAAGATCAATCTTTGTGAAATATCCTATACCTGCCATAACTGCAAATACTACTGCTGTTGTAAAGAACACCTGAGTAATGGAACCAAGCTGATATACATAGAATATAACTGAAAGCGTAAGACCATTTACTATACTGTATGCCAGGAATAACACACCTGATAATACAACATTATTGCTCTTCATAGCTGCTGTTGCACCAAATACGATAGCAAGTTCGATAATGAAGCAGACTATTACTCCGCCCATTCCTGCTTTGAATATAAATCCATTCTGTGCTGCAATAAGAGATGTAATACCTGTTACTAACAATGCAACAAACATCATCAGAAAACTCTTGATAAGTACATCATTTACTACTGCACTTGATACTGCTGATGATGCGGCTGAAGCAAACGCATTTCCGCCCTGGCTCTGCTGATAATAAGCAGCTCCGTAAGGGTTCTGTCCACCGCCGTATGGATTTGAACCTCCGTATGGATTCTGGCCACCGCCGTACGGGTTTGATCCGCCATATGGGTTTTGTCCGCCATATGGATTCTGGCTGCCGTATGGATTCTGGCCACTATATGTACTATCCTGTGAAACCTGCTGTCCATTCAGATTAATATCATCGCTGCTGGTATTAAGCTTATACTTATTACCGCTTCCACTGTCTGAACCGCTTTGATAATAATCATTGCTGTTGTAATTATTATCCATTTTTTTCCTCCTTTATTACTTAAACCTATAACCTTCGAAACGCTTTTAAATCGTCCTCAAATTAGGATTTATGATAACACCAAATGTTTAAAAATACAACATTATAACGTGTTATTTCATTAATTTTTAATCTATGATCTTAGTTCTAGTGATGGAAGAGTCTGATTCCCGTAAATGCCATGGCGATTCCGTATTTATTGCATGTCTCGATAACATTGTCATCCCTTATGGATCCACCCGGCTGTGCGATATACTGTACACCGCTTCTCTTCGCTCTCTCAACATTATCACCAAACGGGAAGAATGCATCAGAACCAACGGATACACCTGTCATATTCTTGAGCCATGCCTTACGCTCTTCGCGTGTAAATACTGCAGGCTGCTCTGTAAAATACTTCTGCCACTCACCTTCACCGATAACATCCTCATAGTCATCGCTGATGTATACGTCAATTGTATTATCCCTGTCCGCACGCCTGATATCCTCCTTGAAAGGCAGGTTCAGAACCTGCGGAGCCTGACGAAGGAACCACTTATCAGCCTTGTCACCTGCGAGTCTTGTACAATGAATTCTGGACTGCTGACCTGCACCGATACCGATTGCCTGTCCTCCTTTAACGTAACATACGGAATTTGACTGTGTATATTTAAGCGTGATCATGGCAATGGCAAGATCAATCTTTGCCTCTTCCGGAATTTCCTTATTTTCGGTAACCACATTGTCAAAGAAATGCTCATCAATGTTCAGCTCATTTCTACCCTGCTCAAATGTAACACCGAATACATCCTTTTGCTCAAGAGGAGCCGGAACATAATCGGGATCAATCTGAATCACGCAGTAGTTACCGTTCTTCTTTGCCTTAAGGAGCTTTAAAGCCTCATCGGTATATCCCGGTGCGATGATTCCGTCTGATACTTCTCTCTTAATAAGCTTTGCTGTATCTTCATCACATACATCTGAAAGTGAAATGAAATCTCCGAAGGAAGACATTCTGTCTGCGCCTCTTGCTCTGGCATAAGCTGATGCAAGTGGCGAAAGATCTCCCATATCATCAACCCAGTAAATCTTTTTCTCAATATCAGTAAGCGGTGTTCCTACTGCTGCACCTGCAGGTGAAACATGCTTGAAGCTTGTTGCGGCAGGAAGACCTGTTGCTTTCTTAAGCTCCTTAACAAGCTGCCATCCGTTAAATGCATCCAGAAGATTTATAAATCCCGGCTTGCCGTTTACAACTGTAAAAGGCAGCTCTCCGTCACCCTTCATGAAAACTCTTGAAGGCTTCTGATTCGGGTTACAACCATATTTTAATTCCAATTCTTTCATCTTGTTCTCCTCTTACTTTATATTTTTATTTA
>CAMOCO010000113.1 GCA_946610715.1 uncultured Clostridia bacterium
GGTTACAAATACGAGGTTTCTGCCTCTATTAAGTCCGCCTACATCGGTATCGCTGTAATCGGTTTCTGCATCATATTCAAGAAAAGCTTCATTTATACCGGTATTTACGGCATCAGCAGGCTCTGTCTCATCCATTATGCTTCCCCCTGACAGGCTTCCGTCTATCATGTCATCGAATTCCGTCATGTAATCTCCCGATTCCATAGGAACCTCTGACATAACCGGTTTTTTCATTTTAACCTTATCCTTTTCACCGGCTGTATCCATATTCGCCTCGTCACCATTTATGGTTCCCGCAGGATTTAGTTCTGACAGAGCCATCATGGCAACCACATCAGCTTTGTCTGACATACCGCAGAACTCGAATATCTGTATACCCTTATCGGTAATCCTGAATTTTTTATCCTTCTTGGTCTGCTTCTTTAGTATATCGGAAACCTTAATGATATGAACCATTCCGTCACTGTCAAAAAGTGCCACCCTGTCATCACTCATGCAGTTTACGGCAAATTTATATGGTGTTTCCTGATTTTTCATAAATACTGCACGTGGAGCAGACTTGATGTAGAAGAATCTGTCCAGGAGTACTGTTTCTTCTGTTGCCACAGCCTTTTCCTTTGCAACGATAACTTCTCCCAGATTTTCGATTACCGTTCTTCTTGGTATGGCATATTTTTTCTTAAGCTCTTCTATATCAGCTATCATCTGCTTCTTCATCTCGCGTTCCGATTCAAGAAGCCTTGTATATCTGGCAAGAAGTCTCTCGGCCTCAGCCAGTTCTTTACGAAGTACATCAACCTCAAGTCCTATGAGTTTCTGAAGTCTCATAGCAAGGATTGCCTCTGTCTGTCGCTCTGTAAAATGAAGTTCCTTTGCATCATCGATGGAACCCTTATAATGGAACTTAATATTGTCGGTTTTTCCGTACATGAGACATTCCTTGGCATCCTTAACACTCTGTGAACCGCGGAGAATCTCGATTATAAGGTCTATTACATCAACTGCTTCAAGCAGTCCCGTCTTTACTTCACGAACCTCTTCCTGCTCAGCTTTAAGCGCTGTATATTTATCCTTATATACCTGCCATTTATATTCCGTATAGGTTTCAAGAACTCTGCGAAGTCCCATGACCTCCGGCTTCTTGTTATATATACAGTTAATATTTACGCTGTAGGTATCCTCAAGACCTGCTTTTTTATAGAGGATATTTATTATTTTCTGAATTTCTTCCTCGGTTGTTCCCTTCTTTACGTCAATGGCAAGACACTCACCCTCTTTATCGCCTCTGTCGGCAATATCCACAACCTGTGGGAGGGATCCTTTACGTACCAGCTCCGCTACAGTATTCAGGAACTTCTCCGTACCACCGATCATAGTAACCGGTATCTCCGTGACGCAGATGGATTTACGTCCTTTTCCGATATCACGGATTTCGACCTTTCCGCGGACTTTAATCTTGCCGAGTCCTGTTTCATATATCTGTAGAAGGGATTCTTCGTCTACATTTATAATACCGCCTGTGGCAAAATCCGGTCCCTTAACAATTCTGAGCAGTGCCTCAGTTGAAATGTCCTTATCATTCAGATAAGCGATCTCGGCATCTGCTATCTCTGCCATATTATGGGTCGGAATATTTGTAGCCATACCTACTGCGATTCCCGTTGAACCGCCGGTAAGCATATTCGGAATGAGAAAAGGTATATGCACCGGTTCCTTCTCTGTTCCGTCAAAATTCGGAACAAATTCACAGTACTTAAGATCCTTAAGGCCTTCCTCCGCATATTTCGCTATTCTTGCCTCTGTATATCTCATGGCAGCGGCACCCGAGCCTGATACATCACCGAAATTTCCGTGAGGATCCACCAAAGGTATGGGGAGTTTCCAGCTTTGGGCAAGATTCACCAGACCTTCATATATTGAACTGTCACCATGAGGATGATATTTACCCATTGTATCTCCGACTATTCTTGCACACTTTCTGTGCGGTCCGTCGGATCTGGTAAGTTCTGATAAGGAATAGAGGATTCTTCTCTGAACAGGTTTAAGACCGTCCTTAACATCAGGCAGCGCACGCTCTGTGATAACGGACATGGCATAATCCACATAATCCTGTCCCATCTCCTCTTCATAATTAACGCTCTTAATCTTCTCCATTTATAACCCTTTCTTTTTCAATATCTAGTGTCATAATACACTTGACTTTACCATATCTTGGGTAAAACTTCAATAAAATTTGCCACGGGCTTTTGTCCCGTGGCATATTTTCCAAATCATCGTATATACGAACATGCGGCAAGTGCGGCAACGGCACCATCGGATGCTGCTGTTGTAAGTTGTCTCACAGCCTTGGTCCTGCAGTCCCCGGCTGTAAATACTCCCGGTGTTTTTGTATAACAGCTCTCATCTGCCTTTACATATCCGGAGCTGTCAAGTTCGGCAATTTCAGCAAAGTCTTCATTGTCCGGTACCTGACCTATGGCAACGAAGAGTCCGGAAACCGGTATTACTTTTGTCTCTTCAGTAATCTTATCCTTAACTTCCACCCCTTCAAGGCTGTTTTCACCCAAGAGCTTTGTAACCGTGGCATTAAGAACGAACTCAACATTTTCAAGCTTTTTCAGTGCTTCGAGTGTATCCGGTTCTCCTCTGAAGCCCTCGCGTCTGTGAATTATATAAACCTTGCTGCAATATCCGGAGAGGAACATCGCATCCTCAAGAGCTGTATTTCCTCCTCCGTTAACAGCCACATCCTTTCCTTTGAAGAATGCTCCGTCACAGGTTGCACAGTAAGATATTCCCTTACCGAGAAGTTCATCCTCTCTTTCAATTCCCAGATGTCTGTTTTTTGCTCCGGTGGCAATTATTACGGCTTTACCTGTAAATGTCTTGCCGGAACTTGTCTCTACAATCCTGTCATCTCCCTCACAGATTATCTTTACTGCCTTTTCAAATTCCACCTCAGCTCCCAGTGCGGTTGCCTGCTCATATAGCCCCATGGCAAAATCAAATCCGCTGATATTCTTTATTCCGGGATAATTTGCAATTTCAGGTGTATTCACTATCTGTCCGCCGAAGGTATTCTCTTCAAGACATACAGCCTTCCTGCCTGATCTCTGTACATATATAGCAGCTGAAAGTCCTGCAGTACCTGCACCGATTATTATTACATCATACATATTATACCTCTTACAATTGATGATGTTTCCTGTAAATTCAGTCTGATTAACCTTTTACAAATGCATCAATTTTATCTCTGTTAATAAATCCTATAGATCTGGAAGCTTCTTCTCCGTTCTGAAATTTGATAAGGCATGGAATTGAGCTGATTCCGTACTGTATTGCAAGCCTCTCAGCACTGTCCACATCTATACCCACAAACTTAACGTCTGTATTTTCCTCGGAATACTTTTCCAGCTGCGGGCTGAGCATCTTACATGGTCCACACCAGGTTGCCCAGAAATCGACTACTACAGTCTTATCACTCTTTAATACTTCTAAGACCAATTGTTCTTCAGTTATCTGTACAACTGCCATTACGGTCCTCCTTTTTGTATTTGTCTATAGTTACGATTTTTTCAGGATATCTTCATTATCCTTATGATGTTTTCTCTTTTCCGAATACATTTTCTTGTCGGCAGACTGCATGCTGAACATCAGTTCCTCATAGCCGGAAACCTTTGATATTCCCACGCTGGCTCCAAGCTTGTAAGGTTTCATGCCTTCCGAATTATACCTGTCAAGAAGTCTTCGGAAATTTTTCTTGAATAAATGTGAACGTTTCGGATCTTTAAGGAATATGACTGCCTCGAATTCATCTCCGCCCATTCTGGCAGCAAATTCTTCAGGGTTAAGCGACTCGGAAATGAACTCCGCTATCTTCTTTATTGCCACATCACCCTCCTGATGTCCGTAGGTATCATTTATAGCCTTAAGACCATCTATATCTATACTTACAACGGCAGGGAACATAGTGTCCGCATTTTCACTCTTAAAAAGATCGTCCACTCTTCTCTCAAAACCGCGTCTGTTATAGATTCCTGTAAGCTGATCTTCCAGATAAAGCTTCATTACATCCTGCACCGAGAAAAGCTCATAATACATTGACAGCCTCTTCATGGTATCTCCCATATTTATCAGGAGTGCCTCTATCCTGTCATCCATGAACTGATATGCATCTTCCCTGAACTGGAGCACCAGTGTTCCGTATATTTCATTACGACACTGAATCGGGAAAAACGCATTCGTATATCCCTCCAGCTCATCCAGCCTTTCATCCGGAATGATCTCCATTCCCACAGCTTCATTTATATACTGTGGCGATTCACCTTTCTTATAATATCCTCTTAATTCCTTATTCAGAACTATAAATATTCTTTCAAATGACTCTATATCGATCAGATATGAAAAAGCCCATCTTAGAACATCATTTTCATTTAGTGCTCCGCCGAAATCAGTACCCATATAGACTTCCTTTCGGGAAACCTCTCTTGCCCGGGACAGATTTCTTTTCATCTGAACATAATTCTTTATCATATCTTCATTTTTATTCTTGCAGCCACAGCTGGCTTTGAGAACCAGATCAGCTTTTACGGTGAGCCTCATGGGCACATCTTCTCCGGCTTTCATCCTCTCCAGCGTTTCCAGACATTTATCAATCATGGCTTCAGAAGAATAGTCCACGCTTGTGATGGAAGGAACATTTTCGTCACCTTCGATAATGTTATCAAATCCGGTTATGACAACATCCTCCGGAATCTCATATCCTCTTTTATTCAGCTCTCTTGAGAGGCTGATCGCCATATATCATTTGAACATATGATAGCCTGAGGCAATCCCTTCTTTCGTCCGATGAAGAAATCAGCCATAAGTTTAGTCTTAGAGGTCCA
>CAMOCO010000114.1 GCA_946610715.1 uncultured Clostridia bacterium
GACTGTCCTACGCCGCCTTCCGTCTTTCCTTCATCAAATACCAGTGTATCCAATATTGAAAACGCTTCATCCCACATTTCATCAGTCCAAGAGTCGCAGTCAGTGTGTTGGGCAACGATATCAATCTGTTCCGTATCCTTTTTAAAAATGATGAAATCCCAATGTGGATGGGAGTCATATGTACCAATGTGCGCCTCAACACCTGCAAGTATCGTTTCCTCCTCTTCAAGCCCCGTTCCGCATACACCAAAACTGTCCGAACAGAAAAGCTCTATCTGTCCTTCGCTTACACCCTCCGGCTTCAGTATCAGGCCATATAAGCCATACATCATCTTATCACTGTCAACAGGTGCTGCTTCGGCAGTCCATGTCTGTGGAAGGATAACGGATATCTCACCGTAAGGGCCGCCTGCCGTAACACGATCCTCATTTACAGTATCATCAGGTGTATCCGTATCACGCCTGCCGGGATACTCTGCCACAGAATTGCCTGATATACCGTCGAACTGCGCCTGCTCCGGTGCCGTATCAGCTACAACACCATCCCATTCCTCGGGACTGCCTTCATAGGCTCCACCCGGTCCATATACACAGCCTGTAAAGCCGGGTACGATCAACAGAGTGGTTGCTGCAAGCCCTAATAAAGCTGATTTTCTTTTTGTGATCTTCATACTGCTCTCCAATCTTTTTTCATGGGTCACCTGTCTTCATCAGGACTCTGGGATACGCTTCCATAAATCTCTTCTTTCTGTTCTGAAAAATCAAATCCCTGCAACTTATCCTTTTCTATAACAGCATAACTCACCCAAAACCTGGCAACATTTGTCGAATATTTTTTATCTCCTCTTTTATAATCCGAATCGGTATAAATCCGATTAGTCTCTTTATCGATCAATATTGCTTTTAGCGCTACTTCATCATTACCCATACACATCATTTCAATAAAATAGGTATTTTTATCAAGCGGATATTCCTCCAGTATCCTTCCAATGCCAGGCAGCTCATCAAAATGCAAGTAATCATTTCGTACCAATGTCAGATCATTATCATTTTCAATAATATAGTACTTATTCGTAAACTCCGGGCCACTCTTAACCTCATGATTTTCTATATAAATCTCATCCTCTGAAAAACGATAATAATCATCATATTTATCTCCGCACCCTGCACACAGCATGATAACTGCCACTATGATCATTATAATCATTCCTGTTTTCTTCATGACCATATCCTCATATTATCCGTATTTTTGCATATATCACATATACGGATACCGCTGTCATTTTTATGGTGCTGCTCAGCTGCAGCTCCTTAGCAGCATATGTTCTTATTCTATCATAGATTTAATCGACATTCATCATAGCCATATCTATTGGGTATTTATGCAATAATCCGGAGCAGCCATACCTCGGCATGTAATGACATTGTATTGACCTCATGTGGCCATTGTGCTATTATAATGTCATGAATGGAGGATCATGTTTATGACCAAAACACTTTCCGTTGCTACGGCGCCAAAAACAACCACATTTCAAATGAGGATAAATGATGAGGTCAAGAAAAATGTGGAAGAAATATATGCAAGATCAGGACTGACTCTGACAGATGCCTTTAACATCTTTCTGCAGCAGACTCTTAATGTGGAAGGTCTTCCGCTCCTTGCAGTTGCTGACAGTAAAGCTGCCATTAAAGCACAGGCTAAAGCTTTGCTTGCCGTTGAGCTCGAAAAAGGACTGGAATCCGCTGAAAAAGAAGGCTGGATCTCAGAAGAAGAAATGATGCAAGAGTTTGGTGTATAAAATGAGGCTACAGTTTTCGCCGGAATTCCGCAGGGATCTGCGCAGTGAAAAATCATATCTGACTGAACATACCTCTAAGGATTATGCAGATAAGGTTGGCATTATTATCCTCAAAGAATGCTCTTCTCTTAAAGATTTTCCTCATAAAGGTAAGTCTGCTTCGGAACGCTTTGAGATAGATACAGACATGCTTTTTTTAGTTATAAAGGATTATATCGTTTTTTATCGTGTAACAAACGAAACTATCGATATAGTCAGGCTGTTCAACACCAGAATGAATATCCTGTTCAGGATGTTTGGTATCGATACAAGCGATCCGGAATCCGAATCATTTTGGGATGAATAAGTGTTTTGATCAGTTTCATTCTTTCTGCTTACCTCCCAATCCCCAATTCTTGTTTGGCTGTTCATCTATTTTGAAAAGGATCGGCGTTATACCGATCCTCTCTGTAAACTTTCATATAACACTTAACCAGACATGTTACTTCAAAACCAAAGCAAGATTTATTGTCTGCTCATCCATACCGGCAACCACTAAATCTTCCCTGCTTTTACCACTTCTAAGCATTTGAACCGCCTCAACAAGCTCATTCTGACCTTCCATACGACCTTTAACTTCACCCTCTATTGTTCCGGCATTCCAGCCCCTATCATATATCACCTGACTCATTCCCGGCATATCTTCCACCTCCTTTTTCAGCTCCGGATTAGCACTGGCCGGAGTATACTTATCTATCTCTTGCAAATCCGCCTGATACACACTTTCAAGATAATGAAATAACGGTTCTGTGATTTTCTTATCATCTCCCCTTCGTATTATCACCACTTCTATCAGATCGTAATCTGCCTTCGGTTCATCCGTTGTCCCGATAAAATCCTCTTTTGTGATATGATAACGGCTTGCTGTATTCCTTAAATATGCAGGTATATCTTCGCTTACAACCCAGATACTTATTACTTTTTCAATATCGTCATAATTTGTCTTCTCAGTAATCCTGCCAAGCTGTGAACTTACTTCTCTGGCTCCGTAGTATATCCCTCTCTTGATAAGCGGATATGATCTGCCATCTTTAAGTACTGGTCTGTATTTATTATTAAACTCCAGATCTATATGGAGCACTACCAGCAGGTTCTCTGTAGAGAGTTTCGGATTTTTTACCACAAATCTGAAGTCATATGTTATCAGCTTCTCCGTTATGGAACTGTCCTCGGTATTAAAGTTCGTAAGTGTAGGTGGCAGATCCGATACTGCTGCACCATCCTCTATGGAATCGGCATCAATAAGCTTCATAATGGATTCTACCGACTCATCCTTAAGCTCCTCTACAGAATACTTAAGCAGTGGCGCTATAATCTCCCTATTCCTCCATATGGCCTTTGCCGCTTCATCGTACTTAGCACCGATTTCGCCGGCAGCCATTATATCCTGTCTTGATCTTTCCTGCATACGGATACGCTAATCCCCTCTCTTTATAACTATAATATACCACAAATCAGCTGTTCGCTCAAGATGCCTCTTTCAATAGAAGGCTGTGCCACCAAGGGCATCAAGCCTGAAGGTCATGGTTGCTATGTTTATACTCATATCTTTAGTCGTAACTTGTTCCCCCTTTGCAGCAATATATGCTACCATTTCAACTCAAATTCAGTTTCTTCATCGACCATTTCACCGGTCCGTACAAATCCCGCAGACTCATACAGATGTATTGCCTTAACATTACTCTCCTTTGTCGAAAGCCTTATATTGGTGGCACCGTTATCCTTAAAATATGCTATGATCTGTTTTAATGCCTCTTTTCCATAACCGCATCCCTGGCATTTTTCATCAATCATAAAGCGCCATAACCAATAGCGATCATCAGGATCTTCATAATCCGGTTCAAAAGCAAACATCGTGAATCCAACTGCCTTACCATCTGCATATATGACAAATGGTCTGGCAACTTCGGAATGCTCCTCGGCAGCTCCCAGGG
This sequence comes from uncultured Clostridia bacterium, assembly GCA_946610715.1. GTDB lineage: Bacteria > Bacillota > Clostridia > Lachnospirales > Lachnospiraceae > Eubacterium_Q. The sequence continues at coordinate 3,773 of CAMOCO010000114.1, forward strand.
AGCTTTCATTAGTAGCAATATACTCCTCTTGATCTTCTGCAACCTTAAGAGCAATGCATTCCTCTTTATTTGATTCATCCAATGGTCTTAGCTCTATATTCATATTACCTATCCCTTTCGATCTCTCTTATCTTCGCAGACTTTATAACTACTCCGACTATCCCGATAATAACTCCGCATGCGATTAGCAATCCTGCCATTATTCTTGCCTTCGCCTGTTGTTCATCAGTCGGAAATGCTTCTAAGGAGCCATTGAGAGCATATATTCCTCCCAATAAAACCATGATCAGCGCTATAACTATCAATATGATCTTTACGGTCTTTCGATTCATCTTCCATTTATCCTTTCAATTCCTGTGCAGAGTAAATACCTGATTGGGATATCCAAATTCCTCAGTCAATTCTCCTGCTGTAAATCCATATTTTTGATATAACGCTCTGGGTGCTGTTCCCTTTTCGTCACCTTCACGAAATGTTGATACCGTAACATCACGCTCCGGATCCAATTCAGACAGAGCTTTATCCATAAGCATGGAAGCAACCCCTTTTCTACGATATTCCGGTAAAACTGCAAGACAGCATATCATACTGCGGTTCCGTGAAAACAGCATCACACCATAGATATCTTCCCCTTCTTTAACACATATAGCCTGGCTTTTCCCGATGAACTTCTCCAAGGTCTGTCTGTACTCTTCTATACCTTTTTCCGTCTCAAGTCCCGGAAAGTTCCACCTCACCTGACGGACAAGTTCCATCCAGGCATCTATATCTGATTGTTGGCCGAACAATACATTCATAGCTGTTTAATTTCCTGTTTATAAATATATGTTATTGCATCGTACTTTTCTCCATTTACTATTCGGATACCGCTCTTTCTTTTGAACTCCGCAAATCCAAGCTTC
>CAMOCO010000115.1 GCA_946610715.1 uncultured Clostridia bacterium
AAATGACATTTTTTCGGGAATATCCATTCCTTTTTCGCCTGTAAAATAATCAGAATTAAAACGAAACATCATTTCAGCGCCCATGTCTTTAAGTGTCGGAACACCATATATCTTTCCGTTTACCGTAGCCACATCCCAATATGTTCCGATCTCACTGTCAAGACCCGGAGTCTCCGACTTCACAAGGTCCGTTATATCATAGAAGTCACCGGACGACGCTTTTAAATCAAATTTGTTCAACCAGTCACTTGTAAAAATCATGTCATAATCACCGCTGTCAGCAACTTTACTCAGCTCTTCACTGCTTACAAATCTGATATCGACGGTAACGCCGATCTTATCTTTGGAGTATTCATTAGCCGTTTCCATAACAGCCTTAAGATCTTCGGTAGGACCATTCTCACAGGTATACCACACCAGTTCCACAGCGCTCTTATTATCCGATGCTTTTCCGCACCCTGATAAGATCATACATAATAGAGTTAAAGAAATAATTAATGCACGAATTCCTCTTTTCATCACACATTCTCCTCCCAAAAACTAAAAAATATATTCTTCAAAATCCAAAAAGTCATCAAAAGAATCCTGTTCTCTCTCAAAGGTGAACTTTAACTTTTTCAAGTTCAAGCCGCCATTGATGAACTTAAATCTCATAACTCCGTATCTTGAATTGAACCATATTTTTCTGCGGATAGTAAGCTCTTCACCGCCTCCATGGAATGTAAATGTGCCACAAGGAACGCCATGATAATAAACGCCTACAGGTATCTGTGAAAGAGCTGACAGATCTGAGCTTCCGATCATATCAATATAGTAACAGCCCCTGTGCTTGACATCGAAGCCCACAAGACAGACAGCACCTTTGGTTGTATCCACATTTGAAAGATCTATCTCAGAATTATCATCAACCTCATAATAAGTAACATCAGAATAATCTACGGTTTCTTCTTCCTCAGTATAATTAATAACTTCGACCTTATAAGGTTCATTGCAGAGTTTCTTCATAGCATTTGTATTCATAAGAACTGAGCAGATATTATCCGCCATTCTTACGAGCTGCCCTCTGGTTATAATTCCGTTTTTAAGAGCTTCCAGTGTATCATCACCGATTGAATTCACTTCAGAATCAGGGCATACTGCATAAAAATCATTTTGTGCAAGAACAAGTCTTGAAAATGAAGTTCCGTCAACTTTTCCGCCCACATCTCCTATATCAGCCCACCAGTCGGTCATTACTATACCCTTAAAGCCCCACTCATTTCTGAGAATACAGGTATTAAGGTCATGACGTGAACTGGTCCATATTCCGTTAACCGGTCCATAGGTGGTCATAACGGCATCGGCACCGGATTCCTTAATTGCAATTTCAAACCCCTTAAGATAAATCTCTCTGAGAGCACGTTCAGAGATTATATTTTCTTCGGAACGTCTGCAGGTCTCCTGATTATTTCCGCAAAAATGCTTAAGGGTTCCGGATACACCGCTTTTCTTGAGACCTCTTATCTGAGCTGCGGCTATCTTACCTGTCACGATGGGATCTTCGCTGAAATATTCAAAATTTCTTCCGTTAAGCGGATAACGATGAATATTCATTCCCGGACCAAGGAGAAAATCCACATCATTTTTGTTCATCTCCATACCGAGCATGCTGTATAATTCTGTATTAATATCTGTATTCCATGTACAGGCAAGTAATGTTCCACTGGGAAGACTGAATGCTCTGGAGCCCGAATCAAGTCTCATTCCGCTCGGACCGTCTGAGCAGCATCCGGCAGGAATTCCAAATGCTTTCAAGGATTTACTTACTCCTCCAAAAGCAGCCGCTGTTCCCGGAGTAACCTTTGGACTACCCATTCCTTCACCTCTGATAATGACGGAGAGATCTTCATCTGAGAGCTGTGCCAGGAATTCATCCATAAAGTTTTTCCCGTCTCTTACATCCCTTAGCTTTATTCCCTTATCTCCGGTGTATGGAGCTGCATCAGGCTGATCCGACACAGCTGCCTCATGATCGGAAAGAGGTACTGCCTCCACCTTCTCGGTTCCCTTAATATATCTTCCATTCTCGTAAACAGGTTTAATTCTGTCAAAGGCGTATGGCGGCGCCATCTGACGACTCAACTTTTCTATCAGTACAGTATCATCCTGTTTTATCCTTCCGATTTCATGTATATCTCTTACATTATTTCCTGCATAGAAGATATATTCTCCCTCTTCCAGCACGTAACTGCTGCCAAAGCCCGTAACTCCGGTTTCATCATAGGATGCCAGCATATACTCTGAAATTTCAAGAGATAATTCAGTGCTTTCACCCGGAGAAAGCTCAGGAGTTTTTAAAAATCCGATAAGGCTTACAACAGGCTTTCCCAGCTTACCCTGAGGTTTAGATACATAGAACTGTACTACCTCCTTACCTGCCATATTGCCTGTATTTTTAACTTCAGCGGATAACTTGATCTTATCATTACCTCGGACGCCGCCTTTATATATTTCAAATTGTGTATAGGACAGACCAAATCCGAATGGATACATTACTGCATCTTTACTGAATGTTTCATAATATCTGTATCCCACATATATATCTTCTGCATAATAATTTCTTTCTTTGTCGCCAAAATAGCCATATGCCGAAGCATCCTCAATCTTACGAACAATGGTATCTGTCAGGTGTCCGCTGGGGTTTGCTTTTCCGAGTAAGACATCGACCAATCCAAGCGCACCTATCTCTCCTCCCTGCCATGCATAGAGAATTGCATCAGGAGATATTTCTTCGATTTCCTGCATATCAAGTATTGCACTTACATTCATTATAAGTACAAGCCTGTCATATATTTTCCTTACTGTTTTCAGAAGATCTGATTCTTTCTCCGAAAGCCTGTAGGCACCCCTTTTATCTACATAGTCCTGCTCTTCACCTGCAGTACGTCCTAATATAACGATGGCAGTATCAGACTGCTCCCGGGTTCTCTGTACAAGCTCTTCCGAAACTTCCATTTCTTCCTGCGACCAGGGTTCATTTCCAAATCCCACACCCTGATCAAATGGATGAGACTGCTCAAAGTCTTTGTAAATATCGAGCAGTTCTTCGTTAAGATTTATATTTTCTTCTTTAAGGCCGTCTATAATAGTATATACATAGGGAACATTGACCATTCCTCCCGATCCGGTTCCGCTCTTATAATAATTATTTTGAATTCTGCCAAATACAGCCAGCCTTGACTCCTTTGAAAGCGGCAGTATACTGCCTTCATTTTTAAGAAGAACCACACCTTCTCTGACTGCCTGTCTTGCTACCTCTACATATTTATTCCAATCCAGTGTCATCTTGAAACGCTCCTGTATCATTCTTTAGTTTAGTAACCTGCTTCTCTTAGTACAGCATCGATGAATTCCGCATTTCTAATCGAAAAATCAGCCGTAATATGCGGTTTTTCATTATATAGAATACATCTTGACAGCTGCTCTATTTCCAGAGAATAATTCTGAGGAACCGATATTTTTCTTTCGATTACCTCATCACCTGCATAGATGATATATGATATATTTCCTTCCTGATTATATTCCACATCGGATTTTATACATCCTTTAGAACCATGAATATATAATCTGTCAAAGCGTGAATTGCTTTTTTCTCCAAAAATCATACCGACATTTAAAGACCCTCTGACACCGTTTTTAAATCTTATTACGGCTGCGGTATTTAGATCTACCCCTTCATCGGAAAACTCTGCAGATGCCTTTATAAAATCCGGTTCTGACTCTGTAAGTGTCAGCATCATGGTTGTACAATAGCAGCCAAGATCATACATGGCGCCTCCGCCAAGTTCTTTATGAAGTCTGAAATCCTCTTTATATCCCTGGGTAATGAAAGCAGATTCAATATAGTCCACATCACCTATGATTTTTTCATCAATATCTTTTTTTAGACTTTCTACATATGGGCTGTGCAGATAAGCATAAGCCTCCATCAGCATACGTCCGCTTTCATCTGCCGCCTTGAACATCTCCCTTACTTCTTCGGCATTCATACCGATGGGTTTTTCACACAGTACATGCTTACCGGCTTTAAGGGCTTTTTTTACCCAGGAAATATGAAGATTGTTCGGTAGCGGTATATAAACTGCCTGAACCTTTTCATCCTCCAGAAGCTCATCATAACTTCCATATGCTTTCTGAAAGCCAAATCTCTCCTTAAAGCTCTCCGCCTTTTCCATACTCCTTCCGGCAATCGCATAAAGGGAGCAGCTTTCCGACAGCTGCATCCCGGGAATCGTCCCATAGCTTGCAATATTGGCTGTACCAAGCACACCCCAATTAACCTTATCCATATTACCTCCATATTACATATTACAAATAATATAAACTGCTTATCTAATATATAACCCCATCAAACTCGGAAAGTCTGGTTCCGACTTCTGCTTCTATAACAGTTTTGGATACATCCACCATATTACTGTCCATTATAAGTTTATCAATAACCGGGGCTTTGATCCTGCCGCTAAATGGATTCATAACACTGTCAATCTTGTCGGATATTTCAGCATCAACATTTGAATATTCAAATGTCAGCGAGCTGCCTGCCATACGACAGTTTTTTATAACCAGATTA
>CAMOCO010000116.1 GCA_946610715.1 uncultured Clostridia bacterium
ATCTTATCCTGAATTTCCTGGATATGCTCGGTCTTCTCTTCCACCTCTCTGGAAAGTTCTTCGTTATAAGTTTCGAGAAGCTTGGTATATTTGCGTTCCTGAGTCTCATCAACGATTACCACCTGATAACCCTTAACTCTTCTATCCTCGCGGATATAGTTTATGAAAAATTTATAATATCTGCCATGATGTTCCTGCTCAAAGGTCATTTCACCGGTACTTTTCAGTATTTCCGTTTTTCCGGCCCTGACCATTTTTTCATACTCGTCCAGCCAGCCGGTTATTTTCGCCAACGGCTCCTTTTCTATTTTAAACGGTTCATCCACCAGCTGATTTGCCAGAACCGGGAACATTCTCCTGGCTGTAGTATTTGCTCCCAGATATTTGCGCTTTCTGTCCAATGCTATAAAGCCGTTTTCCGCCTTATCGATCATGGCAAAAGCTTCCGTGATGCTGATGTCATAAAGCCCCGTCCGCTCCATGATTATAAGGAATATGATCTGAAACAGGATATATGTTGCCGGCAGGATTTCTACCTTCCGGGTGATAAATCTGCCAAAGAAGAAAGAAAACACAGATATTATTTCAGCAGCCAGAAAAAGCAGGGTTGTTCGGTAAGACATCATCGATTTTCTGTTATATATGCTATATACCAGAAGTCCTATTCCCATCAACGAATAAACAGCCACAAGTACATAAAACAAACTGTGTGCCGGTCCGTACTCTTTTGTCAAAACCACATATCCGTCAATCACCGAATAGGTTGCCGATTTATAAAAATACCCATTTAATCCTATCATAAGAACAAAGGCATATATCACACAGCTTGCCGTCATCATAAGAAGCTGCACTACTTTGGGAATCCTGATATCAGCAAGATTTATGATGCTGAAGGTCATGAAGGTTATAAGAAATACTCCGCCCAGATATATTATTTTATTTGCCAGCAATGCTTCCTCAACATTTGATGAAATAGAAAACATCAGGTACCCTATTTCGGCAATGGGAATAAAAAGGAACATAAATGTAATATTTACATTTGTATCCCTGTTCCATCTCCATTTGAAAATCAATGTTCCTATTACGGACAATATAAAGCAAATCAAATAATAATAATTCATACAGCGTTCCCTCATGTTCTTCTTTCAGATTAACTATCTGCTTTCATTCAACCAGCATCAGACCCCATCCTGCCCATATCCATACAGTTTCATGCCCACCGGGTTCTTTTATATGCAATCTGTCTTCACTATCCATATAAAAACCTGCAGCTTCCATACCTATTTTGGATGACATCCATATAGGCTTTAGTCTGTCATCTCGGGTTTTATCATAATCATAGATGAAAATGTGCTGCGACCAGGTCTTTTCATCCTCTTTGACCCATATAGGCTTATACTTCCCGTAACTTCCGATCTTCCAGACCAGAAGAACCACTTCCCTTTCACCGTCATGATCAATGTCATCTATGATAAAATCCTGTACCAGATTACCCTTTTCGGGATTCCACAGAACTTCTCCATCTGAAGCGGTAAGGGTAAACTTCCTGTTTGTAAGTACAGCCATTTCCTCACCGGTTACCGCTCCTGCACCTGTTTTTCCGTTTTCTCCCATATCCCGGATCATTTCGGTTTTTTCCTTCCACTCTGCCCATCCGGGTAAGAAAACTCCGGATTTATACAGAAAATATACTGTCGCCGCACATATCAACAAGGCTGCCACAACCAGCAGCAGCCCTATTATTATTTTTTTATGTGTCAATTTATTTACGGTTTCAGATTTACCATTAATCATAACTGTATCTGTAGCTGTCCGTCCAGTCTTCCTGCTTCGGCTGGCTTTCCTTATCGTAGTTATAAGTTCCGTCATCCTGCAGCTCTATTCCCAGCATCTGTCTCCACTTTGAATCTGTCAGTCTTTCGGAAATCGGCTGTTCAAACTGATAGAATGAATAAACTCCGCCAAAGGCAATCTTCTTAACTCCATCAACCGTAACAACTACATAAATATCATTTATTTTTCCGGTTCCAAGCTCCAGGCAGGATCCATTTGGATCTGTTGCAACATCTGCAACTATTGCTGCGGGAAATTCTTCTGTAGTGAAATATTCTGTTTCCGCTTCATCCTTATTAACCTCCTGCCAGAAATGCTCCAGCTGTCCTCCGTAAGTACGGATAAAATCAAATTCCTCATCCGTAGGAAGTTCATCTCTCAGTTCCTTCTCGGAAATGGTCTGAAGCTTTCCTGTAATATCAGCAAGCAGCCTGAGGTTGTCCCTGTCCGTATCGGACAGCATTCCGTATTTGTCAAGACCTGCTGAGGTAGCATTTACCAGCGCTGTAAGTCTGGCATATACCTCGGGCTCAGTTTCAACATATCCTCTGTCATCTCTTTCCGGAAGAGGACCTCCGCCCATTTCCGCCATCATCTGTTTGGAATAAAGGATTGTATCATGTTTAAGCTCTGTATAGCTTCCGAGGAATGTGGTCAGATTCTTTTTTCTCCACTCCTCTGTCTGCATATAAGAAGGATAGCCTTCTCCCTTAACCTCCAGCACCGGTCTGAGAGTATTCAGCCACTGTGAATAGAGACTTGCATTCCAGGTCTCATCCGGCGACTGCTGTATCATATCTCTCATTTCATTCATATTTTCGTTATAATTCTTATAATCCGTCTCGCCTTTTGACTGAAGGATTGAAAGTGCCGTATCGCTTCCGAGAGCTGCCGGAATATCCAACGCATTGGGGAGCATTCTTTTTTCTCCGGCGGAATTTTCCATTGTCTTTCTGTAGCAAAGATTCTGAAATACAGCCGCATCTATGGAAAATCTCTGACCCATGAATCTGAAGCCTACAATCCTATCTTCTGCCTGTTCATCTGTATCCGATTCATATACCACCACAGAATTGATCTTCGGAGGTTCTATCTCCCCGGTAAGTCTGTGGAAGGTCTCCCAGCCCGACGTATTTCCGACCAGTTCTTCAACGGTCACATCCGGTCCGTAAGCTGCATCTATGATAGGTCTGTATTCATAATATCCGCTGTCATCGGACGCACCGGCAAAAAATGATGTTACTGTATATATTTTCTCCCATCTTTCCAGAGGTTCTCCGTCAAGAGCCAGCGTCATGAGAAGAGCCGATCTGTCCTGGTCTTCCTTTGCCTGGGCAAAATTCCTTCTGCCGTACCACATCATGGCCTTAAAATATCTCTTCAGCTCTTCCGTATTATCATAATAGCCTCTTGGAATATACTGTGTATAATCTTCCATATTCTCCGGGTCATTAAAGAGCGGTGACACCTCTATCGAATCAGCTGCCTCTATAAGCTGAAGCTCTGCATTTACCACATCATTCACATCCGACGGAATCTTTGCCCCGGGATTCAGAAGATTATTTCCGATTGCAAAGAATGCAAGATTCGTTCTGGCCGCAGTTTCCCACTCCGTTCCTTTTAGCACATTATACTGTTCCATGCTTCTTTCCTGCATTGTCTGCCCAAGAGAAGCAAGCTCCGAAGAAAGATAATTTGTTTCCGTATTTTTAAGCACATGAGCAAAATACAGATGATATGTATGCATTATAGAATCAACTGTCACAAAATTCGGTCTCAGATCATAACGATTAAATTCATAACCTTCGAAAAATTCCCTGTCATAGCCGTCTACAACCAAAAACTGATTCTGCACAAGCTTTGCTTTTCCGTCATCTGACAAATAATCCACAAGATCATGATTATCCAGATCACTGAGATCGCCTGCTACGGTCTGAGCGGGAACTACCGGCCGGACTGCCGAATAATCAAATACCATATTGTCATTCAGGATTGAAGGTCTCTGAAGATATACCACATCTTCAGCCTTAACAGTCACTCCCGGATTATCGGGAACATTCACTCCCTCCTCAGTGGAAGTCTCCGTGAGTGTTTCCGTTGCTGCTTCAGTTGCATCAGTACTGTCTTCGGTACTCGCTGCATATGACTGGGTCGTGCCGGTTCCTGTGCTTCCTCCTTTATCCTTCTTAAGCATTATAGCGAGAAGTATTCCTCCTGTGATAAGAAGAACGCCCAGTGCAACCGAAATAATTATAACGGGAAGGTTCCCGCCGCCTTTTCCGGGCTGCTGTGGTGCCTGTTGCTGCACATACTGCGGCTGTGGCGGTGCCTGCTGCTGCATAAATTGCTGCTGCACATACTGCTGTTGTGGCTGCTGCTGTACATACTGATTCTGCGGTTGCTGTACGTACTGCTGCGGCTCCGGTGCATTATACTTCATCACCTTAGTTCCGCATACAGGACACGTTACTTCATTTCCCGTAAGATTATATCCGCACATTGAACAAAACATATCTAACCTCCATTAATCATACCCGGGGATTAATCCCCATCCCCATAACAAAAACCATATAAGATATTTTACCACTACATACAAAAAAGCCGCAATCTCTATTTACAAGACTGCGGCATTTTTACCGATATTGCGTGCTAGAGGATTCGAACCCCCGACCTTCTGGTCCGTAGCCAGACGCTCTATCCA
>CAMOCO010000117.1 GCA_946610715.1 uncultured Clostridia bacterium
AGCAAACAAAAGAGGCAAAAACAGAGTGGGATGAAAGATTATGGGCAATGATAAAGGACCTATAAATGAATATATTGATGCATATGAAAAGTCCGGCACCGTAAGACTTCATATGCCGGGACATAAAGGAAGGGCTGCCCTCAAATCTGAGGACAGCCTTGTTTCTATGTATAAAAGGGATATAACCGAAATAGAAGGGGCAGACAGCCTTTATGCAGCTGATGGGATTATCAGAGAGAGCGAGAAGCGGGCAGCAGCTCTCTTCGGGAGCAGATATACATTTTACAGTGCAGGCGGTTCGTCCCAGTCAATTAAAGCTATGTGCATGATGGCACTGGAACATCATGAGAATTTAAAAAGGCGGGAACATGGGGCGTTTCACGCCGGAAATCCGATTATAGTGGCAGGCAGAAATGCGCATAAATCGTTTGTGTATGCATCGGGTCTTCTTCGATTTGATATAAATTGGTTAATGTCTGAAAATATATCGTCAATCTGTGAATGCACAGTATCTCCTGCGATGCTGGAAAAAAGACTTAAGGAGCTGGAGGAAGCATGTCAGATTGATAGAGTTGCGGCAGTTTACATAACATCGCCAGACTATCTTGGAAATATGCAGGATATATCGGGCATAGCAAAAGTAGTGCATAAATATAAAAAGCTCCTCCTGGTGGATAATGCTCACGGTGCATATCTTGCATTTCTAAAAGAAGGGCTTCATCCCATTAGTCTCGGAGCGGATATGACGGCAGATTCAGCACATAAGACATTGCCGGTACTTACCGGAGGAAGTTATCTGCATATTTCATGCGACGCACCGAAGGGACTGGAAGGGTACGGAAGAAGCGCACTTGAAATGTTCGGATCCACAAGCCCTTCATATCTTATTATGGATTCTATGGACAGTACTGCATCATATCTTGAAAAGCAGATGAAAAAAAGAGATTCGGAAGGAAAAAATGATTTTGATATATGCATAGATAGAATAAAGAAACTTGGGGATAAACTCAACCACCTGGGCTTCAGACTGAAGAAAGGTACGCTTAGAGAACCCATGAAGCTGACCCTGGAGAGACCGGCTATTGAGAACCCGCCGGATAGACCGACTATTGAAAGTTCATCGGAGAAATCAACTATTGAGAGGCGGACATTTGAACAAGATGATCTTCCGAGAAACAGCTGGGGAAAGGGGCTGGCTGCATTGCTGAGAGAAAAGGGAATTGAATGTGAATTTGCAGATAATGACAATCTTGTTCTTATGTTTTCACCTATGAATAGTGAAGAGGATTTTGAAAAGACAGAGAATGCATTTGTTGAAATTGCTCACGATACAGGCGAGGCAGATGAGGCAGGCAGGGCAGATGAGGCAGGCGAGGCAGATAATACCGTTACATCAGGGAATTATTTAGGGAAAACGGATATACTTGATCAGGAACCTGAGGCGGTATATCAGTTCCATGAAATTATGACTCATGCCGGTGAATGGATCAATACTGATGATGCGGCAGGAAGGGTTGCACTGGAAATTCCGGTAAGCTGTCCACCGGCAGTACTTCCGGTGGTTCCGGGTGAGAGGATTACTCCGAAAATCGTGGAGATCCTAAAATATTACGAAATACAGGAAGTTAAAGTGTTAAAATCATAATATAGAAATAATAAAGTATCAAAATATTAATAAAATAAAGTATTAAGATATTAATAAAATAAAGTATCAAATATTAATAAAATAAAATATCAAATATTAATAAAATAAAGCATCAAACAATAATTATAAGTAAACAAGATTTAAATATTTAAAAATAATACTATCTTATTATATTTGATTTTAGTATAATAAGAATGTATATGCGTTTTTACGGGAGAAGGGTATGGAGTAGCTTTATAAAGGGGTTCGGATGAGAGTCGGAATAGATATAACAAAAGATAATAAAAGAAAACTGGACGAGCTGTTCAAGGCTTTTTCTATTACGGCAGAAGGCATGTATATTTATATTTGCGATATGGAGCATGATGTGTCCAGATGGTCAAAATCCGCCGTTGATTTTTTCGGCCTTCCGGATGAATATATGAAGAATGCGGGAGGAATATGGGCCGATCATGTTCATCCTGATGATGTAGATAAATATAATGAAAGTATAGACAGCATTTTTACCGGAAATAATAATGGCCATAATATGCAATATAGGGCGCGTACCAGGGAAGGCGAATATGTGGTATGTACCTGTAAAGGCATAGTGATCAGAGATTCAATGGGAAAACCCAAATATTTTATGGGCGCCATCAAAAATCACGGTATTCACAGTTATACAGACAACAACACGGGAGTACGTTCTTTATATGCTTTCTTTGAAGACCTAAGAACTATATTCTGGAATAAAGAAGAAGCCGTAATAATGCAGATAGGCCTTACGGATTTTTCCAGATATAATGATGTTTTCGGTTATAGCTTCGGAAATAGAATTCTTCAGAGCATTGCGCGAATGCTCGGGGATATGTTCAGGCATACAGGGGAGATATATCGTCTTGACGGCACGAAATTCGCGGTGATTTCAAAGGTGCTGAAAAAAGACGAAATGGCTGATATTTATAAGAGTATACAGAAAAAATCTGCTACCGATTTTATGGTGGATAACGAGCGTATAGCTCCGTCCTTTAATGCGGGGCTGATTGTTGTAGATCAATTTGATATAAGCGATAAAACGGTTTATTCATGCTTGAAATATGCATATTTTGAATCAAAGAAACATAAACTTGGAGACTTGGTAATATATGAGGATTCGATAACTGATATTGGCCGGAACAAGCTGGAGATGATACATTCCGTGAGACGGGATATTACAAAATCTCCAAACGGTTTTTATCTCTGCTATCAGCCGGTGGTTCATCCGGTTACTGAAAAGCTCAAAGGCGTTGAAGCACTGATCAGATGGAAAAATGATAAATACGGTACTGTGCCGCCGAATAGTTTTATTCCGGAGATAGAAAAAGATAATCTGTTCCCGCAGTTGGGGAACTGGATTCTCGAACAGGCTATGACAGATGGATTAAAGCTTCTGGAAAAATATCCGGGAATTATGATAAATGTTAATCTGTCCTATGCGCAGCTTGAGAAGAGCGGTTTTGTAAATGATGTGCTGGATATAATCCGAAAGACGAAGTTTCCGGCTGAAAATCTCTGCCTCGAACTGACAGAGAGATGTCGTCTTATTGACGGAGAACTGCTGAAGAATATTATGGCAATTCTGAGAGATGAGGGAGTAAAATTCGCACTGGATGATTTCGGAACAGGCTTTTCATCACTCAGCATCTTAAGAGAATTGCATCTGGATATAGTCAAGATAGACAGAGAATTTGTAAAAGGAATTGTAAACTTTGCTAGAGACAGAGAAATGATAAGAAATGTTGCAGAGCTGGTGTCCTGCTTTGATGCGGATCTCTGTGTAGAGGGCGTGGAAGATATTGAGATGAGGGATATATTAAGGAATGTTAATCCCGGAAGTCTTCAGGGATATCTTTATTCAAAGCCGGTAACCATAGATGAATTTATGAAATTAAAATTTTAATATTAATTCTACGAGGGGGATTAACAAAATGGGAAGTAACACAGAAAAAGCAGCAATCATTCAGCAGCTTGAAGATGTCTGCAAAACAGCAGAAGGAGTTCTTATGCTCATTAATCTTGACAGCTTTGAACTATTTAATGATGTTTATGGCTATGATATGGGTGATAAGATACTGGAAAAGTGTGTTGAGATCATCGACCAAAATGTCGGTGAGGATGACATCAAGGCTCGCGTCGGCGGTGATGAATTCATTGTTTTCTGTAAAGATGTCGATAAGGGCGGATTTGCCAGAATTGCTGCCGATATAAATATGCAGATTGCTGACGCATCCAGGGAGCTTCTCGGACAGGATATGAAGATTCCACTCGGAGCCTCAATCGGTGGTGTATTTGTTCCCGAGCAGGGAAGAGATTATGAGACATTATTCCACAAGGCGGATATGGCTCTCGAATATATCAAGGAAGCGGGAAACCATGGATGTGCATATTATAACAAGACCGAAGGCGGAGCAAATAACGTAGAAGAGGAAGCTATAGACGGTCTTGAGACCATAAGCAGAGGCCTTGATGAAGGTGAAGGGTATACAGGCGCTCTGTGGCTTGAGTATGACTACTTCAGTGTGATATATAAATATCTCAGAAGATATATTCAGACTTATAAGGGTGTTGCATCCAAGCTGCTTATCACAATTCTTCCTACAATAGATATGAGTGCCGAGCAGTTCAATGTTATCACAAGAGAGTTCGGAAAGCTTACAAATCGTACACTTAGAAAAAGTGATATCATGATGCAGAGTAAGAATAACCAGTATTTCGTACTTCTTCCTGAGATGACAGACAGATATATCGAGAAGGTTCGTGACAGAATCATGAATCAGTGGAAGAAAATGCCTTATCATGAGATGACAGATATAAGATTTGAGGCAGAGATGATCGTTGCGAAAGATGACGGGCATTAAGATCT
>CAMOCO010000118.1 GCA_946610715.1 uncultured Clostridia bacterium
CTATAACCGATGTATTCATTGTTATCCCTCCGCTTATACATTTCTTTTGTGTCATTTTATAAATTAAGAGAGAGTATATACCTACTGATTAGATAGGTAAAATATATAAAATTATGCGGTTATCATAGATTTTTTCTATATATCATGTTATCATGTCTCAGAAATCTATTTTTAAAAAGGCAAAATCTAAGGAGTTTTACTATGACACTTAAGCAGTTACATTATGCGGTTACCGTATCGGAAACGGGAAATATTACAGAAGCGGCGCGTAAACTGTATATAGCACAGCCGAGTCTTACTTCCGCTATTCAGGAACTTGAAAAAGAATATGGGATTACAATATTTCTCAGGAAGAAAACAGGAATAGAGATAACAAAAGAAGGCGACGAGTTCCTGGGATATGCAAGACAGGTTCTGGAACAAGCCAACCTTATAGAAGAACGTTATAATGGTATCAAGAACGGAAAGATACGATTCTGCGTATCATCACAGCACTACTCTTTTGCTGTGGAAGCCTTCGTAAAACTTCTTAAAGAATATGGTGGAGATAAATATGAATTTCATATGAGAGAGACAGAGACTTATGACATTATAAATGACGTAGCCACCCTACGAAGCGAGGTTGGAATCCTCTATCTCAACAAGTTCAACGAAACCGTAATACTGAAGACACTGAAGGATAATAACCTGTCTTTCACCCCGCTTTTTAAAGCGAAGCCTCATGTATTCGTAGGAAAGGACTCTCCTCTTGCAGCCAAAAAACGTATATCCCTGAAAGATCTGAAGCCTTATCCGCGTCTATCTTATGAGCAGGGAAATCATAACTCCTTCTACTTTTCAGAAGAGATTTTAAGCACTCTGGACTGCGATAAGGAGCTGATAGTCCGCGACCGTGCCACACTGTTTAATCTGCTTGTGGGAATGGACGGATATACCATCTGCAGCGGCGTTATAAATGAAACTTTGAACGGTCCAAACATTGTTGCACGACCGCTCAGCATTGATGATTATATGGAAATCGGATATATACTTCCAAATTCAATAAATCCGTCAAAGCTTACAACTGCATATATAGAGATTCTGACATCTATGGTATAGCTTAATCTATACAGCTATTTCTTTTCTTCCGGGCAGCCCGTAAGCTGATTCAGCGGAATCTACGGCACGAATAATAGCCTCACTTATTACTTCAGCCGCAAGGGTTCCCACCAGATCCTTGTCAGCCTCTACATCTCCTATGGATACTGCGTAAATGCTGTCTCCATCCGCTGATGAGTGAACAGGATTTATGGATCTCGCATAACCGTTATGCGCCATACCTGCCACTTTGCAAAGCTCAGATTTTACCAGCCCGGCGTTGGTTATAACGATGGAAATCGTAGTATTTCCGGTAAATTTATCCGTATTCTTCTTGAGGTTTTCTTTCATGTATTCGACAGTACTGCGAAGACCTTTTTTATCTTCTGTCAGTAATCCTGCAATCTGCTTTCCGGTCTTTCTGTCAAAGATATCACCCAGTGCATTGAGTACCGAAACAGCACCGATCTTCAGATCTCCCATGCTGATGGCGTAGCTTCCGATTCCGGTCTTCATGGCATAATCCATGCCCATGATTTTTCCCACAGAAGCACCACATCCAGCACCGTGATTTCCATCAGCATAATTAGGATTTTCAAATGCATTCTTTGCAGCCTCATATCCCATATTTACGTCAGGGCGCACATAACAGTCGCCAACAGTCAGATCAAATATATCCGATTGTGCCACTATCGGAACTCTGGTTATACCCACATCATAACCGAATCCATGCTCCTCAAGATATTTCATTACCCCATTCGCAGCTTCCAGTCCAAATGCACTGCCGCCTCCCAGAAGTACAGCATGGATTTCTTCAGCATTCATAAGCGGATTCAGCACCTGGGTTTCCCGTGAAGATGGGCCTCCGCCTCTCACATCAACTCCGGCTCTCATTCCGTTTTCGGCAATAAAAACCGTGCAGCCTGTTGCTGCCTCTACATTTTCTACCTGTCCTATTCTGATAGGTCCAATCTCATTGATTGATATTTCGTTCATATCTTCATACCTCATCTACTTAAGACAGATTTTTACAGCACATTATCCACATAAATGATTTTTACAAATTCATTTTCGCCGCAGATATCCTCACAGAGCTCACGGAACTTTTTCATATAGCTTTCCATCTCAGGTGCAGTGCTGTCCATTCCCGTAACCTTTATAATGGTTTCACTGCTGATTTCCGTAAGAATATCGTAGAGTGCATCCAGATTATCGCCAAAATAATCCGGCACCTCTATAGCCTCACGTACTCTTTCATAGAATTCATTCTTGGAAGAAATCCCGCTTAGATTCAGGAGAATTACACTATGTGCGGTATCCGTTTCCTCCGGAATCATATAGAAACTCTCATCAAAAGGATTTTCATATATATTATCATCGCCGTTATTCTTCATCTCTCTTCTCCATAAAGCAGTTCAAAGGTTTCATAATGATCATCCGTATAATAGATTCTTCCATCATCGGAATATACAATTCTTTTTGCGCCTCTTTTCTTTTTCCCAAGAGTATCTATATCACATTCATGATATTCGCCGTAATCAGGAAGAACTCCTTCACGGTTTCCGAATCTGTCACCGCCTATAACTTTACCCGGAGCATAGTCTTCCAGTGAACCACCTTCCCATCCCAGTTTTTTCGCTTCTTTTTTTGTAATGAAATTACCGGGAAGTCTGCCGTAAATATGAATGTAAAGAGCCACCTCATCCTTGGAATAGTAGTAGCCATTCTCATCTATTTCAGCTTCTGTTTTCTCTTCATATTCTTCCTCAGACTGACTCTCTGTCTTTTCTTCGGAACTTTCTTCAGTCCTCGTCTCTTCTTCAGATTTTTCCTCGGACTGACTCTCTGTCTTTTCTTCGGAAATTTCTTCGGTCCTCGTCTCTTCTTCAGCTTCCGTCACGGTCTCCGTTGTGACGATACTGAGACCTTCCGTGGAAGCCTGCTCCTTCTTCTTACAGCCTGCAAGCCCCGTTACCAGGAGCATTATCATCATAAATCCCATAAGGAATTGAAGTATTCTCTTGTATTTCATTTTTACATTATCCATCTTAATTACCTTTTTGCGTAATAGCTTGCTATATTACGATTAACCCGTCCGCTGCAATTAATCAATGGGTTGCATCACTTACCGACCCCACATTATCTTCAAAATCCGACTCATCAATCTCAATATGCCAAAGGCCGGAGGTATCATAGTTATCCGGAAGAGCTATCCAATTTGAACTGTCCTCCTCAATATACCAACCTGTGGGCTCATATTCCATCCATCCGTAATCACCGTAATCAGATGATATATTTTCATACCAGTATTGCCAGAGATTTGGGGACACATCCGTATTATACCAGAGATAGCAATCTGATTCTCTGTCATAGTAGCTGTCGTAACCATAATCCCATTTCAGCTTTTTCTCGTAATCATCCTCCGAAGTTACAATTCTATATGCGCCTCCTCCGATATCATCCAGGTAAAGTGTATCACCGTAAATGCTGAGATTCGTGTCCGACGGTGCTTCATAACCGGAGCTGCTCCTTGTCCCGGATTCTCCGGATGATCCTTTACTATCGCTTATGATAAAATTAAAAACAAGTACCATCATTGTCAGTACTAAAAGCGTAGGAAGTATAATCAGAACAAATATACATAATGCAACTATACATTTAACAATAGTCGGCTTAACACTATACTTTCTTCTCACTGCCGCATCATTTGTATAATTCGGATCCTGTGTATATTCATCCAGTTGAGAAATGACCTTCATCTGACCACCGCAGTTGGGACATTTTAAAACCGTATTTTCCTTCCAGTCAGTATGAATCTTCGCCCTGCAATATTCACACTCACAAAGTACATCTTTATATTTTCCGTCACGACGGAATACCACATCCTGATAATACTCACCTTTTTCATCATAATACCCGGCCTGATAATAATTACCTGTTTTTCTGTCTGTCCAGGATTCGGGAAAATAGCTGTAATTATGATTAAGACAATAATGTGACAGCATCCGTCGTCCGGAATGTTCTCCGGCATTATATCCCTTTGGCTGATTTATCTTTTTTCTTTTTATGACCTTTCCCTTATTACTTCCGTTTCTCACATAAGGTGAACGATTTTGGGGATTTGCTTCCGGACTAAAGCTGCTCCAGGCAAAAGAAGAACCGGAATGAGAACTCCTTGAATGGGAATATGACCCGGAAGAATGTGAGCGGGAACTGTGAGAGCCGGAAGAATGTGAACTCGAACTATGAGAATGCGAGCGGGAACTATGAGAACTTGAACTATGACCTCTTGGTGGCATATTTTTCTCCTTCAATACTTCTACAAATATTAGGCGTTTGCGAAACGCCGCAAGCCGCATAAATGCGGCATTTTTATCGAC
>CAMOCO010000119.1 GCA_946610715.1 uncultured Clostridia bacterium
GTAGAGCGCAACATCGGTAATGTTGAGGTCACGGGTTCGATTCCCGTTAGCAGCTGTTTATTTTTTATAAAGGGGGTTATGCAATGTCTGTATTTGATGATAACTTTGCTATAGCAACTGCGGCAATGAATATTTATACGGCAGCATGTGACGGGAGAATCACACTTGATGAGCTCTTTGATGTAGAACTCAGAATAGGAGCTGCAAATACTGATGCCAGAATATCTGATGAAGCAAGAGAGAAGATCAAGGGAATCACTGCAAATCATAATATTACATGGGAAGAGGTTAAGGGATATCTTGATAAGGTTTCCGTAGAAGAGCTTGAAGTTATAAGAGAAGGACTTAATGAGCTTGTTGAGGAAAATGACGGAATCGTTGATTCTGAAAAAAATGTGCTGAATACATTTGATGAATATATAGCATCAAGAGGCCGATAAAATTATAAGCATGACGGATATGAGTAATTCGTATCCGTTTTTTTTTATTTGTATCTCGTATATTTTGTGCTATAATGACTATTATTATGCTTTAAAATACAAGATTTGGAGAAATTTGTCTCAAAATGAAAATGAATGATACTTATAAAAAAATAATTTCATATTTTTGTATTATTCTTGCTCTTTCATTTCTTTATATGCCCGTAGTGAAGGTCCGGGCAGACTCCGATGCGCATATTAAAAGCGGAACTACCGAGCTTAGAGTGAGGACTTCCGCCGGCGGTGATATATTGAAAGATGAGAAGGGTGATCCCGTGTACCTTTCCGGAGATATGCAGGTTACTGTTATCGATAATACCAATTCGGCATGGCTCGGGATAACTTTTGAATATAATGGTGTCCGTATGAACGGTTACGTCTCCTCGCAATATGTGGTATATGATGAAGCGGATTCCGGAGAAGGTGCTCCGGTGGAAAGCTCCGAAGAGGCTGCAGTTACAGAAGAAACCATTATTTCCGATCAGTCAGAGGGCGATGATCTGGCACCGGTGGACTTTGAAACGGAAATGAGTAACCAGGGATTCCCCGAAAGCTATAAAGTCCTTCTGAGAGAACTGCATAAAGCTCATCCTCAGTGGGTATTTAAGGCTGTACAGACAGGCATTGACTGGTCTGTTCTTGTTGAAAACGAGAGAAATAAATCCGGACAGATAAAGAATCTTGTATATTGTTCGTCGTCTTATCCGCATTATAACTGGCGTTCTACCGAAGTCGGTTATAATTCTTCAACCAATACCTGGTTTCCTTATGACGGTACAACCTGGTATGCGGCTTCAAATGAATTCGTAAGGTATTATCTTGACCCGAGAACCTATCTGTATGAAGGTTACATCTTCAGCTTTGAGTCGCTTTCATATCAGGAGGGACTGCAGAACCAGTCTGGAGTTGAAGCGATTCTCAGCGGTTCCTTTATGGCAAATTCAGTTCCGCCGGGGGAATCTGCCAGATACTCTGATATTATCATGCAGGCTGCGAAGGCGAGTAATGTAAGTCCTTATCACCTGGCATCAAGAATGAAGCAGGAAATGGGTAATTCCATGGGAGTTGCGGCTTCCGGCAGAAGCAGTATTTATCCCGGAATATATAATTATTTTAATATCGGTGCATTTGATACTCCCAAAGGTGCGGCTGTAAATAATGGTCTCAACTGGGCAAGCATACCCGGAGGAAGCTATGGAAGACCATGGAACAAACCATCCAAATCAATCATAGGCGGTGCGCAGTATCTGTCACAGGCTTATATTGCAAAAGGGCAGGATACACTATATACGCAGAAGTTTAATGTTACAAATAAAGCCAGTCTGTTCAATCATCAATATATGACAAATGTTCAGGCTCCGGCAAATGAAGGTTATTCCCAATATAAGGCTTATCAGTCCAACGGGTTACTCAATAATTCCATTGTGTTTAAAATACCTGTTTATTCGAATATGCCTGATTATGCATGCGCCAAGCCTTCGGATAACGGAACACCGAATGATTATCTGTCACTTCTTTCCGTTGATGGATTCTCCCTTACGCCATCATTTAAGAGTGACATTATGGATTATTCACTTATAGTTGATTCATCTGTTTCACAGATAAAGATAAATGCCATAGCCGCTGCATCCTCTTCAAGAATCGGCGGTGTCGGAACTATCAATCTGTCTGATGGTACAAACAGGCTTCGTATAACTGTTACGTCGGATACGGGAAGTGTCAGAAATTATAATCTTACTGTTGTACGCGGTTCAGGAGGATCTTCCGGAAATAATAATGTTGCACCGAGTACGTCTCCGGGAGGAAGAGGAGATCTTAACGGTGACGGAAATATCACAGCCCTGGACATTATAAAGGTACAGAGGCTTATAGTCGGACTGGACACGGCAAATGACAGTACAAAGGCAGCTGCAGATGTTAATCAGGACGGTAAGATAACTGCTCTTGATATTATAAAGATACAAAGACATATAGTTGGTCTGGAAAAGATTAATTAAATATTTACTGTGGGCAGTGCCCCTTCGGTAAATCGGGAGGAAAATAAAGATGAAAAAGACTATGAGAGCCTTTATCGGTATTATCCTGGCGTTAGGCATTATACTTGCGGCGCCTGTATTTGAAAAAGGTAAAACCGTACATGCTGATTCTGTCAGTGTTACTATTGCGCTGTCATCTACCAGTGTCAGAATGGGACAGTCCGTATCAGCTACGATTTCGGTTTCGGGATCAGATCTTTCGGCTTATACCATGTATGTATCCTACAGCTCAGGAATTCTGCAATATAATTCTGCATCAGGTGTAGTTGGAGGCGGTGGCGGAACATTAACGGTTTCCGGACTCGGACCCGGATCAACAACCATTAACTTTACCGCAATCGAAAACGGCACGGCTTCCATCAGTACAAGCGGCTCGGAGTTTTATAATATTAACGGTGAATCCCTCAGCGTAAACCATGCAGGTGTTAATGTTTCGGTTGCTACTGAAGATACACAGGCAACTACCGAAGAAAAGAAGGATGACAAGGATAAAGATAAAGAGAAGGAAGAAGAGACCACTGAGACTACTGAAGAAGACGATCGTTCAGATGATTGTGATCTTTCAAGTCTTTCCGTATCTCCCGGATCGCTTTCACCGGCATTCAATCCTTCAACTACAAGTTATACCGTAAATCTTACAGAAGAAGATAAAAGTATAGTTGTCAGTGCCGTAACCCACGATGAGAAGGCAAAAACCAGTGTCAGCGGTGCAAATTCACTTGAGAAGGGAACTAATACAGTTTCCGTTACAGTCACAGCTGAAAACGGTGCGGTTAAGGTATATTATCTTACTGTTTTATGTGGTAAAGATAAAGAAGATGTAATAGTCAGTGTTGACGGTCATAATTTTGTGGTTGTGACGGAAGACCTTCCGGCAGCTCCTGAAAACTTTACGGATACCACCGTCACTCTGGGAGAAGAGGAGGTTCCCGCATACGAATCTCCAAATAAACGTATCACTATCCTCTGCCTCAGAAATGAAGAGGGTGAAAAGTTCTGGTATATATATGATAAGGATAAAGATGAGTATTTTGCTTATAACGAATATTCAGCTGAATATGTACGATATGTAATTCTTAAGAAACCGGATAATTTTGAAGTTCCTACAGGCTTCTATAAATCGGATTTTAAGATTGGTGAAAACAGCTATCAGGCATATTCCGATGGCTCAGGTTCAGGTGTTTATCTCGTATATGCTATGAATATTGAAGGCGAAGCAGGTTTTTACTTTTATGATACCAAGGAAGGCAGCTTCATGAGGTTTGCTGCAGCCGAGGATTTACTTGCATCCGTCAGCGATGCCGCAAAGGTTGAGCCCGCAACAGTTGCACCTGTAACAGAGGCGCCTACCACGGAAGCACCGATTGCTCCGAAGAAGGAAGAGGAAAAAATCGAAAAAGGCATTTCGAGAAATATGCTGAAACTTCTTCTGGTTGCAATGACAGTACTTTTTGTTATAATGTGTATTGCTGTTATAGTGCTTGTTATAAAAAACAGCAATCAGGAAAAATATATGGATGTTCCGTCTGACGGTGATGATGATCATGACGATGGATCCTTTGATGCAGAAGAACTGAGTGATGAGGAAATAGCCGAGGCAGAGAGAAAAAGAGTCGAAGATGCTGATCGTG
Organism: uncultured Clostridia bacterium; assembly: GCA_946610715.1. Taxonomy (GTDB): domain Bacteria; phylum Bacillota; class Clostridia; order Lachnospirales; family Lachnospiraceae; genus Eubacterium_Q. Next base: position 4,147 of record CAMOCO010000119.1, read on the forward strand.
ATAAGGCGGTTGCAGAGGCTGATAAGATTATCAAGGAGCTAAGCAAGAGTAAATCCTATAGTGTAAATGATGATACTTGTGAAATCCAGCTTGAGGCTGCCGATGATTTTAACAGCAGTGTCAATGTTCCTCTTGCCAAAGAAGAGAGAACGGATAAGATAGAAAATGCCAAGAAGGAAAGACCATACGGCATAGATTCGGCGTTTGAAGTAGTCGGGGATGAATCCCTTTCGGATGCACCTGCCGCAGATGTTATATCTGATGCAGCTGAA
>CAMOCO010000120.1 GCA_946610715.1 uncultured Clostridia bacterium
ATTACCGATGATGCAATCATGCAGAGTCCTATCCGGAACTGATTTCCGAGTGCATGCTCCGGTGTCAGGAATATACTTGCAAGCGGATTACATATGGTATCTATAACCGCATGTGCGATGATCGGTGCGACAACCGAATCCGTCATCTTACGGAGCATCTGCATCATCGCTCCGATAAATATACAAGAGACGCACATGAGGAGAATATTCGTTACCGGAAATCCCGGTACGGATTTTCCGAAATTAAGGCCGATTGTGATAAGCGGCGGTATATGCCAGAGTCCCCAGATGATTCCTCCGATTATTATAGATCCGTGAAAACCGGTCAGTTTTTCAAGTTTATCATACAGGAAAGCTCTCCATCCGAGTTCTTCACCTATCAGGATAAAAGCTGCCGTATAGGTCATCATACTGTATATCGAAATTGCCGCTGCAGCTTCCAGTGCACCGCCCTCTGCTTTTACCGTAAATCCCTCTCCGAGAACTGCTGTAATTAATATACAATTCAGAACACCAAAGAGGAGCGCAAGTATCACCGAGAGGAAATATCCTTTAAAATGTCCCGTGAACTTCGGAAAAAGTATATCATCTCTGAAACCCTCGTGAAAGATATATCTTGTCGCAATGCAGCCTATCGCCGGACTGAAGGCAGCCAGGTAATAGAATACCATATCGAGTCCTGTTACAGTCTCTCTTTCATCTGAATACCCCTTCCATGCAAAGATAAACATAAGCCCGAAAGTGATGAGGAGAAACACGCCTATCTCCGTAACTGTTTCCTTCTTTGTGAAGCTGTCAGCGTCTCTGTATTTCTTCTTTTCCCGTTCTTCTCTGTATATTGAAATCTCTTTACTGATTTCGGATACTGTATTGATATGTTTTAATCGATCAGTTGTCATCCCTCATCACCCCCTTTCTGAAGGCTCTGCAGGATATACGGTAAGATATGTAATATGCTGCGACCATCAGATGTGTGTATACAGCCATTTCAATATAGTTTATAAAGGTAAGTCTGTTTATAAAACGTTTCAGTTCTGCGGATACAGCTCCCGGAATCGTGTTACTGTTAAATAATCTTATAAACGTTTTTATCAGACCATCTTCTGCCATCAGCCATTCTATATTACCGAACAACAGATATATTGCAGCAAGAATAAATAACGTACTTACGAGCAGTATCCGGATTCCGGCAGCTTTATCCACGCCGAATCTGAACGCAAGCGGCATCTCAATTGCATTTAAAAACATCTGAAACAGCATAAATATCAGTACAAAAAGCGACATATCAACAGGTTTTCCGAAGAAAAGCCCGATCATTATATCGTTCAGCACACATAACCCATAAGCTGTAAAGTACATGATAAATACCGTCATATACTTTGCTCCGACGACCAGTCTCGCACTTCCCGGAAGAGACATCCCGTAGAATCCCCACTGTCTCCTGGTGTCAGTCTTTACAATATATCCGTAGCTTAACGCACCAATATACAGAACGAGCATAAGATCTGTTATTATCGCTGCCAGATCACTTGGGAATAAAACTTTGCCGGCCACAAATGCATATATCACATACATACTTGCTATAAGAAACAGAATCGATGCGCACCCTGCAAGGACTTTACCTTTTACCAGATATAAATCTTTATATATCAGTCCTCTCATACCCGCTTCCCCTCTTTCTTAACTATTCTCACAGAAATCAGATAGCAGATCACAGTAACCGCTATAGATGTTACAATCGGTACGATATATAGAACCGTCGCATTCTGCATCTTATCAAACAATTCTGCTAACAGTTTCTTACTTGCTTCTTCATTCTGTTCTAAGATGATAAAGAAAATTATGCCGGCCGCATAGCATAAAATAACAGGAAGGAACTTTATCAGATCCGTCTTCACATTATTCTTTCCCTTATAAGTAAACTCCAGTGCGGAAAAATATCCTCCGAGGATAAGAAGTATGGATGTAAACCAGACAAGTATGATCATGCCTTCCTGTGCAGCATATGTCCCCTTGATGAGCAGTCCTTTGCCTGAACCGGATAATGCTTTCAGAAGTTGGCATCCCCCTATCCCCGTCAGTAAGCATATGATATCTATAATGATCACCATTATATATTTTACTCCGACCAGAGTTTCCGGACGTATTCCCGATGCCTTTAGATACTCATGCCAGCCACATTTATAATCTTTATTTATCAGATAATATATGTGTTCAACCGCAGTCCCGAGTATTACTCCTGCAACTATCCCGAAAGCAGATGAGACTTCCAGGATTTCATTTATAAGCTCCTTATCAAAAGCATATTTAGCAATATTCCCATACTTAGCCGATAAGATACATATCAATCCCATTGAAAAAAAGCCGATGAATAATCCGAATGTTATCAGGAGATTTTTCCGTATTAAATATATATCTCTGGCGATCAATTCTTTCATAATTGACTCCTTCTGTACCTGACTAGCTCCACTGATCCTTATCCCTGTTAACATAGAAAAGCATAATCTCTTCAAGTGTCGTCTTATCAATTATCGCTCCCGAGTATTTTCGGGCCGCCTCTGCCCTGTCTGTTACCATCACTTCCGCACCGAAATCGGTAACTCTGGCACTTATATAGTCTTCTCTTTCAAAATCCCTAAAATCCTTCTTGGAACACTTAACTACTCCATGATCATCCAGTATCTCATCCTTCACTCCTGTAAGAAGAATCCTTCCTTTATCTATAAATGTAACTCTGTCCGCTATCTTCTCAAGGTCCGAAGTGATATGTGATGACATAAGGATTGAGTTATCCTCATCCTGCAGATATTCAAGGAAGATATCAAGGATTTCATTTCTTACCACCGGATCAAGTCCTGTAGTTGCTTCATCCATTATGAGAAGTTTTGCCTTATGTGACAGCCCCGCCGCTATCTGAAGCTTCATCTTCATACCTTTGGAAAACTGTCCAAACTTCTTTTTAAAAGGCAGCTGAAACCTCTCAAGGTAAGAAAGAAATACATCTTCGTCCCACTCCTTCCAGATTCCTCGCATAATCCGTGTGATCTGCTTTGCCGACAGGTCATCATTAAAGGGAAGCACATCGAAGATTGCAGCTATCTGCTCCTTTACTTCAAATTCATGTTCCGGCATCTCACGCCCGAGAAGCCTTATCTCACCACTGTCCCAGTTAATGATATTGAGAAGCGAATTTATAGTTGTTGTCTTACCGGCTCCGTTCTGCCCGATAAAACCCATGATGCTTCCCTTCGGAACATCAAAGCTTATATTATCCAATGTAAATCCATCATACTTCTTCGTAAGATTCCTGATCTCTATAGCATTTTCATAATTATTTTTATAATCCATACAGATACCTCGGCTTATATATTGTGTATATCTATTATATACAATATATAAGCATTTACGTCAATAGAAATATTTTAGAAATTGTTTCTGGTAATATTTCTGGCCCATTTATGACTGTGAAAATGCTTAAATACCCATGGCCATTTTACAAATTCATCGGTACACATCAGGAAATACACCACTTTTACCGGGAGTTTTAATACAAATGCAGCTATAAGGCAAAGCGGTATCGAATAGACCCACATATCTATAGTGTCACATATAAAGCCAAATTTACTATCACCGCCGGCTCTGAATATTCCACCTATCAGGCATGTATTAACTGATGTTCCTGTTATATAATATGTATTGATAAGCAGCATAAACCTCAGATAATCCAGTGCCCTTGGTGTAAGAGACGCTGTCCTGATTGCAAATGGTATGATCATAAGTACTATAATCCCACCAAGTATTCCGGTTATCACCGCAAGCCTCAGAAGTATATACGATGTTTTTATGCCTTCTTCCCGGTCTCCTCTTCCAAGTATCTGCCCCACTATAATCCCTGCAGCAGCTCCTATCCCATAACACATTACACATCCCAGATTTCTGATAACATTCACTATCGAGTAGGCAGCAACTGCATCGCTCTCCATATGTCCAAGGATTCCTGAGTAAGCTGAAAATGCAAGTCCCCAGATCATATCATTTCCTATAGCCGGGAGCGCCATGCTGAAGAAATCCTTTTCAAGAATCCTGTGTCTCTCAAACATTGTCCTAAATGTAAGACTTACTCCAGGTCTTTTCATAGATACGATGATACAACCTAGTAGCTGAATTAATCGACTGAGAGAAGTTGCAACTGCCACACCAACCACTCCAAGCTTCGGTATGCCAAAGAATCCATATATGAATATAGCATTCAGTATCACATTACTTATAAGCGCCACTACTTCAAGTACAGTACTTGTTGAAACCTTACCTATACACCTTAGAATTGAAGTATA
>CAMOCO010000121.1 GCA_946610715.1 uncultured Clostridia bacterium
TACATCACGAACAACCTTGATAACCTTGATCTTCTCAGAACCTACTTCTGTAAGCTCTACATCAAACTCTGTCTTCTCTTCTGCTGCTGCACCTGCTGCTGCTGCTGGAGCTGCCATAACAACGCCTGCTGCTGCTGATACACCATACTTCTCTTCGATAGCCTTTACAAGGTCATTAAGCTCAAGAACTGAGAGCTTGTCAATCTCTGCTACAAATTCTTCAATAGTCATTTTTAAAATCCTCCTAATAAATTCTGATTAAATAATTCCGATTAAGCCTCAGCCTTCTGCTCTGAAACCTGGTTAAGTACACGAGCCAGATTAGCGATAGGTGACTGGAGACTTCCGAGAAGTCTTGAAAGAAGCTCTTCTCTTGAAGGTACACTTGCGATAACCTGGATACCATCCTTATCGTAATATGTTCCTTCTACAATACCTGATTTCATCTCAAGCTTCTTAGCAGTCTTTGCAAAATTAGCAACTATTCTTGCAGGTGCTGTTGCATCATCCTTTGAAATAGCAACTGCTGTAGGTCCGTCAAGATCCTTCTCAAGCTCAGCGAATTCAGTTCCTTCGATTGCTCTCTTAACCATTGTATTCTTGTAAACCTTGTAGATAAGACCTGCTTCTCTGGTTGCTCTACGAAGATTTGTATCCTGCTCTACTGTAAGACCAAGATAATCAACAAGTACAACGGACTTAGCACCTTCAAGATTTGCCTTGATCTCTTCAACAACCGGTGCTTTAAGTTCAACCTTTGCCATGAATAAGTACCTCCTTATAGATTAATGGCTGCACATTCATGCTTTATATGAAAAACCTCTGCATCACAACCGTAATACAGAGGTAAATTTACGTATAAATCCACGACTCTTCCTCGGCAGGTACATCAACCGTTTTCTCCCGGCATGATGTGTTACGCCTTCCGGCACCTGCTGTCTACGGCAGCTCATCGTGCGATAGAATATCATAGACAGGGCATCTTGTCAATAGGTTCTTTTAAAATTCCTGACATCTTCCTCAAATGATTCCAGTACTTTTTTATATTCCAGAAGGTCCTTATCTTTCATAACTCCGTCCATGCTTCTCATATCAATAAGGCTTCTGAGCTTCTGTATGTTTATAACTGCGTTATCCTTATAATTATTTGAGAGATCCACCTTGATCTGATTGATTATTTCCTCAAGCTCTCTGTCTTTCTTTTTACCGAATCCAAACATATACGCCTCCAAAATCCTGATGTATTATCACTCATCCTTCTCCTGTGATATTACTATTTTTCCGTCTATGATTTCAACCCTTACTCTGCTGGAATCGATTCCAACCTGCTCACGCATTTCAGGAGAAAGCCTCAGTCGGCCTGCACGGTCAAGAACCACAAACTCTTCGTGGGTCTGGGCTTCGGCATTCTCAACTATTTCATCTATGGTTTTTCCGGACATCTCATCTATCTTCTGCCTGTAAGCTTCCTTGATGACTCTTTCACTGCTGATCTTTCCGTCAGATATCATAACAACACGATCAACCTTATTTGCAAGGCTTATATCGTGGGTTACTATTATTACGGTTACACCCTTTTCTCTGTTCAGCTTTCTGAAAAGATCCTGTATCATTGCCGAGGTTTTGGAATCCACCGCTCCTGTAGGCTCATCGGCAAGTATCACATCAGGATCATTCATAAGTGAAAGTGCTATGGCAACTCTCTGCTGCTCACCACCCGAAAGCATCTGGGGGTAACTTTCGGCCCTATGCTCCATTCCCACCTGCCTCAGCATTTCCATTGCCTTCTCATGCTTCTCAGACTTTTTCATTTTAGCGAACATCAGCGGCATTTCCACATTCTGGACTGCAGTAAGATAAGGCAGCAGATTGTCGGCACTTTTCTGCCATACAAATCCGACCCTCTTTTCTCTGTATTCCATCATCTGCTTCTCAGTGAGCTCTGCAAGATTTATCCCATCAAATACTATCTTCCCGGCTGTAGGCTTCTCCAGTCCTCCGATAATGCTCATAAGCGTTGACTTTCCACTTCCGGATTTACCGATGATGGCCATCAGCTCGCCTCTTTTGATAGTGAGATCCAGTCCCTGCAGTGCCATTACCTCAAGATCCTCAGTCTTATATATCTTCACCAGGCCGTCGCAGTCAATTAGATTCTGTGCTGAATCCGTCTCACCTGCCGGCACTTCCGTAGCAACCGCCGCTTCCACATCTGCCGCCGCTTCCGTGCTTACACTTTCATCTCTATTTAAATCATCAATATAATCATTTTCATTCATTCCGTCACCCCGGCTGTCCTCTGCTCTATCTGATCCGATCGTCATACCGTCTATACAATCTGACCGTCATCTATCTCATAAACCACATCACCCAGCTGCATCAGACCACTGTCATGGGTGGTCATAACAATAGCTGTATTCTCTCTGTCCGCCAGTTCCTTAAAAAGCTTTGTTACAGTAAGTCCTGACGCCGTATCCAGTGCACCTGTCGGCTCATCGGCGAAGATTATCTCAGGCTTATGGGCCATGGCTCTTGCTATGGCAACTCTCTGCTGTTCACCACCTGACATCTGCGCCGGCATATGCAGCATTCTTTCAGCCAGCCCAACCGATGCCAGAACTTCCTTAATTCTTTTATCTCTGTCATCCTTATATCCGGCTGTCCTCAGACCAAAATCCACATTCTCATAGGCAGTCATAATAGGAACCAGCGCCACCGACTGGAAGACAAATCCAAAATGAAACCTTCTCAGCTCATCCCTGTCCTTGTCGGAAAGACCGGAGTACCTCTTATCATGAAATACAATCTCCCCTGAGGTTGCCGTATCAAGCGCACTGAGCAGATTAAGAAGGGTAGTCTTACCCGAACCCGAACGCCCTTTTATAATAGTCAGCTTCCCCACGGGTATTTCCACATTAATACCCTTCAGAACGGTTATTTCATTACCGCCTGAAATCGAAAAGCTCTTTATCAGATTCACTGCACTTAAAATGCTTTCGCTCATCATATACCTTTCCTGTCATTTTACTGACCAATTAATAATTAATCTTCTCCCAATTTAAGGGCTTCTGCTATATTCATCTTCTTAACGATTCTTCTGATTATCGTGAAGCAAAGAATAATTACAACACCCATAACTATACAAAGTCTTAACATATCAAATGCCGAAACCTGAGTTATCAGCTTCACCACATGCTTCTCCGGCAGATAGACCACGGCAAAAAGCTTCGAGAACAGAAGCGTGGCAAGGCTTCCCGCACCTACACCGGCCAGCACCGGACCGAGGGACATGAACATCTGCTCCGCTGCCAGCATTTTATTTATTTCCTTCATGGACAGACCCATGGCCCTGTATATACCAAAGAGAAGCTCCCTGTCTCTGATGGAGGTGATCCAGTGGATCAAATAACCTATCACACAGAGCAGTAAGGCCACCAGGAAATTCAGCGTGAAAAGACCATTTGTTATCTTAATAACAGCTGACGCTTTCATTTCCTCGATCTGGCTGTCTGTACTTACAACCGTCTTAATATATCTGGTAGAGTTCTTGATTTTTTCATTTACAATAGATTTAATCTCTTCGGCACTTTTGTCAGTCTTGACCCAGACCTCATAAGGAGTCTTCTCAAATGAACCTACTACTGACGGATAATTTGCTACCAAAAGGTAGTTGTCCCTTTCAACCAGCACACCCGCCTCATTATATTCATAAACTGTATTCTTATATCCCGGAAATGCATCAATTACATCCACAACAGTAACTGTGGCCGAAGCATACAGATCATCAGGTCTCGTGGGAGAATATCTCGAATAGGTTATGGTATCTCCCGCCTTAAGGTCATACTTTTCCGCCAGGTTCCTTGATATGAGAACCCCTTTGGTATTCTGTGAAAGCTCATTCAGATAATTATACCAGTGAACCTCATTCAGGTCGCTCCTTAAGGATGCAGTATTTCCGAAGGCTACTGTATCAACTCCCACCAGGGAACCAACCTCCTGATCACTTTTACCCACCTTAATGATGATTTTATCATCCTTTAATGCCTTGGCCACGCACTCGGCCGCACCATCACTCACCAGGGTTTCATATATATTAAAATCCGGTTCCTTATATTTCCATATATATCCGTCCCGATCCAGCTTCATCAGGTCCCAACGCTCTCTGATCACCACATCAGCACCCATATTATATTCAATACGCGCTTCCTGATTGGAATTAATCGTACGCGCCATATTAGCATCAAATATACTCATGGCTATTGTCAGAACCAGAAAAACAGAAATGGTCCCCGTGCTCTTTCTTGTCCTGATTATCTG
>CAMOCO010000122.1 GCA_946610715.1 uncultured Clostridia bacterium
AAGATTCTTCCGGCTGAGGATATAAGGAGAATTTTGCCGCTTCTCAGATCTGTCTGCGAATACGGAACCGCATCGGGGTATATGTCAGGAGTTCCTTATTATTGCGGAGGTAAAACCGGTACAGCGGAAGTGGATGATAACGGAAGGATGAATTCGTGGTTTGTCGGTTACTGCGGTTCGGATGAAGATGAAGCTGATATAGTAATAAGTGTGGTAGTTGAGGATTACAGCAGTAATAATATAAGTGCCGCTTCAGTGGCAAGAGCAGTATTTGATGAGTTTTATGATTGATTAATAATTGTTTAGCGATTATAATAGAATGTAATTTAAGATCCGCCAGAGATGAAGGAGGGATTGCGATGACCGAAGCAACCAGCTGTGGTGGTGTAGTGATATTCAGAGGCAAAATTCTACTGCTCTATAAGAATTACAGGAACAGATATGAAGGATGGGTATTGCCAAAAGGAACTGTAGAAGAGGGAGAGGAATATAATGATACAGCTCTTCGTGAGGTTCATGAAGAAACAGGTGTAAAGGCTACCATTATTAAATATGTCGGAAAGAGTAACTATACATTTACTACATACAATGATGTGATCAACAAGGATGTTCATTGGTATCTTATGATGTCTGACAGTTTTTACAGCAAACCGCAGAGAGAAGAATTTTTCTGCGATTCGGGTTATTATAAGTACCATGAAGCTTATCATCTGCTTAAATTTCCAAATGAAAAGCAGATACTCGAACAGGCTTACGACGAATATATGACTTTAAAGAAGGCAAATATGTGGGGACATGGTAAGTACTTTTAATTCATTTGAGGTTAGAAATGAAAGACAAAAATAAAAAGAAAAAAAAGAGCAAGTATGAAGGGTTATTAAACTTTTTACTTGTCTTTTTTGTACTCGTTTTTTTGGGCTCCGGAGGATATCTGGGATATTATTATTACAATATTCATAAAAGTGAGAAGCTTTCCTCCGATCTTGAGGAAATGGTGGAAGACGATCAGTACTCCGATGAGGAGTTTTATTATGCCACTGCGGGTGATGCAAAGCCGGGCAGCAGTGCCGCTGTAATGTTTAAGGAAGTCGATGGAAAGATGATACTTTCAAAATATGCGGCGCTTTATGAAAAAAATAAAGATCTGATCGGATGGTTATATATACCGGGAACAAATATCAATTATCCCGTAATGCATACGCCGGAAGATGAGGAGTTCTACCTCAGACGTGATTTCAATAAGGAATACAGTACTTCCGGAACACTATTTGTAAGCAAATATTCCGATGTTATAAAGCCGTCAGATAATGTTGTTATCTACGGTCATAATATGAAGGCCGGAACAATGTTTCATGCATTGCTTAATTACAGTGATGAAGAATATTATAAAGAGCATAAGACCGTCATTTTTAATACTGTTTTCGGAAATGCCGAATATGAGGTGATCGCGGCTTTCAGATCAAATATCAAAGAGATAGATGATACAAGCTTTAAATATTATCAGTTTTATGATGCCGCATCAGCAGAAGAATTTGATGATTATGTATCGAATTGCAAAGCCCTTACACCATATGAGATTCCTATTAGCGCATCTTACGGTGATAAGCTTATAACCTTATCTACCTGTTCATATCATACAGAAGAGGGAAGATATGTTGTAGTGGCAAAGAGAGTAAAATAAAATTTGAAAAATTTAAAATGTAAAGCATAGAAAAACGGAGATATCTGCAAATTGCAATATCTCCGTTTTTCTAACAACAATTAATTAATAAAAAACCGTCAGGAGAGTGCTAAGCTCTCTCTACTTTGCCTGATCTAAGGCATGAAGTACAAACATAAATAGTCTTCGGTGTTCCATCAACCTTAGCCTTAACTCTCTTGATGTTTGAATTCCAGATCTTGTTGGATCTTCTATGAGAATGGCTCACCTGATTTCCGAAGTGAACTGACTTATCACAAAAATAACACTTTGCCACGGCTTTAACACCTCCTTTGACATACCAAAATTGCCCTATGGGCGTACAACATGTGGTATTGTATCAGAATTAAATTTTAAATGCAAGCAGTTTTTATATCGAATTATTAATTGCATTTTATATTCAGTATTTTTAAATGTAATTGTCAATTGATATAAAATTATATATAATGACATAAGTGTCAAAAATACGGAGTAATCCTTATGTCAAGTAAAACAGCGTTATTTTACGCTGACAAGGAGGGCGATTATGACAGGAAAAGTTGAAAACAGTAATGGACATATTACTGTTGATGAAGAAGTAATATCTCAGTTTGCAGGACATGCGGCGCTTGACTGCTTTGGTATAGTAGGTATGGCATCGCTGAGTATGAGAGATGGACTGGCAAAGCTCCTTAAAGGAAATAATGTTAGCAGAGGAGTTAATGTTGTTATCAATGAAAATAATGAACTTTCTATAGATTTTCATATTATCATTGCATACGGAGTAAATATTAAGACAGTTGTTGATAATCTGATCAGCACTGTTAAATACCAGATTGAAGACTATACATCTATGCCTGTTGATACGATCAATGTTTACGTTGAGGGTGTCAGGGCGATTGACTGATCCGGGAGGTATAAGACAGATGTCGGTTACGGTTATTGATGCGGAAATGTTCAGACATGCATTTCTCTGCGGAGCATATAATCTCAGCAATAATAAAGAATATATAAATGAATTAAATGTATTCCCTGTACCTGACGGTGATACGGGAACAAATATGACACTTACAATAATGTCAGCAGCTTCTGAGATAGAAGCTATTGAAAGTCCAACCATAGATAATCTGGCAAAGGCTGTGTCCGGCGGTTCTCTCAGAGGTGCGAGAGGAAACTCCGGAGTTATCATGTCCCAGCTCTTCAGAGGTTTCTGCAGGGACATTAAAGGAAAGGACAGACTTGATACTACAGACCTCACTGCTGGCTTCGCCAAAGCTGTAGAAACTGCTTATAAAGCTGTTATGAAGCCAAAGGAAGGAACAATCCTTACTGTAGCAAAAGGAATATTTGAAAAAGCCGATGAGCTTTGTGATTTTGAAGATGATGTGATCAGTTTTCTGGAAAAAGTTCTGGAATACGGAGACCAGGTTCTGGCGAACACTCCCGAATTACTTCCGGTTCTTAAGGAAGCCGGAGTTGTTGATTCCGGCGGGCAGGGCCTTATTGAATTCTTAAAAGGCGTTCTGGCTGGTCTTAAAGGCGAGAAGATTGAGCTGAATGAGATGCAGCCCAGCCGTCCCGCAAGAGGAGCAGGGCTTCTTGAGGAGATTCCTACAGCAAGACCAAAATATAATATGGGCAGCGGTAATGATGAAATCTCAACTGCCGATATTAAGTTCGGTTATTGTACGGAATTTATCATTATGCTGAATGAAGAACTTAGTGATGATGAAGTGGAAAAGTTTAAGGATTACCTTCTTTCCATTGGTGATTCACTGGTATGTGTTGCTGATGAAGAACTGGTTAAGGTGCATGTACATACAAACCACCCGGGACTTGCATTTGAGAAAGCTCTCACATATGGCGGACTTACACGTATGAAAATAGATAATATGCGTGAAGAGCATTCCGAGAGGGTTCTTATAGAGGCAGAAAAGCGTAGAGCCGAAGAACAGGAGCAGGCTTTCCGTATGATGAAGGCTGAACGAAAGAACGAAAATACAGATAATATAAATACAGATAATGCAGATGGTGATGCATCAGGAGAAGCTGCCGCAAAGGCAGGCTCTATATTCAGCGAGCCTGCAAAGAAATACGGATTTATTGCAGTGTCTGTCGGTAACGGAATGCATGATATACAGAAGAATATCGGAATTGACTATGTGATTTCCGGTGGTCAGACCATGAATCCAAGTACGGATGATATACTTTCTGCAGTTGAAAAAGTAAATGCAGAGAATATATTTGTATTTCCGAATAATAAGAACATTGTGCTTGCTGCAAAGCAGGCGGCTTCCATATGTGAAGACAAAAATATAATCGTTATCCCCACTACATCGGTACCACAGGGTATAAGTGCGGCTCTCGGTTTCAATGAAGCTCTTTCGGCGGAGGATAATACGGCAAATATGACTGAGGCGGCAAGCTTTGTTAAATCCGGTGAGGTTACATATGCGGTGAGAGATACCTCCATTGACGGAAAAGAGATAAAGAACGGCGATATTATGGGAATAAGCGATAAGGGTATTGACGTGGTTGGCCGAGATATTGAAGAAGTTACCATCCAGCTTATTGACGGCATGGTAGATGAGGATTCAGGCCTTA
>CAMOCO010000123.1 GCA_946610715.1 uncultured Clostridia bacterium
GGCAGGGTAAATGGTCTTGCAACCGGATTTACCGATCTGGATTCAAAGCTTACGGGTCTCCATAAGGGTGAACTTATACTGGTGGCTGCTCGTCCCGCTATGGGAAAGACTGCACTGGTTCTTAATATTGCTCATAATGTTGCAGTAAAACAAAAGGTTCCTGTGGCTATCTTTTCGTTGGAAATGACAAAGGAATCTCTTGTCAGCCGTATTATATCGGTTGACTCGATGGTTGAGGCTCAGGCCATCAGAACGGGTAATATCCGTGATGAGGACTGGCTTAAGATTATAGAAAGTACAGATCATATATCCCAGGCGCCGCTTATCATCGATGATAACGGTACAATAACCATAAATGAGATGAGATCCAAGTGCCGTAAGCTGAAGCATACCGAAAATATCGGACTTATAATTATTGATTATCTTCAGCTTGTAAATCCGTCGGGAAAGGTTGAATCTCATCAGCAGTTTATTTCCGAGGTATCCAGGGCTCTTAAGGGTATTGCCCGTGAGCTGGAGGTTCCGGTAATAGCGTTGTCACAGTTGAACAGATCTGTGGATTCCAGACCGGACCATAGACCTGTACTGTCAGACCTCCGTGACTCAGGTGCTATTGAGCAGGATGCGGATGTCGTAATGTTCATTTACAGGGATGATTACTATAATCCGGATACCGAGAAGCCGGGAGTGGCGGAAATAATCGTAGCCAAGCAGAGAAATGGTTCCACGGGACCTGTGGAGCTGGCATGGCTGGGAAGATTTACCAAATTTGCAAATATTGCGCCTAAGACTGATAAGTCAAAAGAGGAAGTATCATGAAAAGGGCAGCGCTGATTACAGGAGCATCAAGAGGAATAGGAAGATTCACAGCACTTAAACTGGCCGAAAGGAATGATTATGACATGATCATAATGATTTCCCGGCACGAAGACAGTGGATTAAAGGAACTTCGGGAGCAGATAAGGGAGTTGGCTCCGAATAAGCTTTGCATTACCGCATGGGGAGATGTGGGTGATTATGATTTTATTTCCGGCATCCATGATAAGGTGGTCAGTGAGAATGGAAGAGTGGAGCTGATCATCAATAATGCGGCGGTTTCATATGTGGGCCTTCTTATAGATATGACCGGGGAGCAGTGGGCAGAGACCGTAAATACAAATATTACTTCAATATATAATACATGTCACGTCTTTGTGCCTGACATGATATCCGTGAAATCCGGAAGGATCATAAATATTTCATCTGTGTGGGGACTTGTCGGTGCGTCCTGTGAGGTCGCATACAGTGCCTCCAAGGGAGCGGTCAATGCCTTTACCAAGGCTCTTGCCAAAGAACTCGCACCCAGCGGTATCAGTGTAAATGCAGCGGCTTTCGGTGCTGTTGATACAGATATGATGGGTGGTTTTACTTCTGATGAAATAGAAGCTTTGTCGGAAGATATCCCATGGGGCAGGATTGCTTCACCGGATGAGGCAGCGGAATGTATAATGAAACTTATTGATATGCCGGGCTACATGACGGGTGAAATTTTAAAATTTGATGGTGGATGGATATAATATGGCAGGTGTATTTGTAGAGTTCTTCTCAGATGAAGCACTGGAAAATGTAATGTGTATGCTGCAATATAAACCGGACAGGATTATATATCTTGGACATAAGCATACTATGATAACAAAAAAGATGGCCAGCCTGAGGGCATTTGCAGAGCTTGTAAGCCCCGATACCATAATTGAGTTCAGAGAAGTGGCAAGAGATAATCTTGACATGTGTATCGCAGATCTTCAGGAGGTTTCGGATGAATATCCGGATGCGTATTTTGAGCTGACGGGCGGTGGTGAGATGCTTCTCATAGCCTTTGGGTATGTCAGTGCCAGACAGCAGGATAAGGGAATTAAGATAAATACACTGCGGATAGACCCATTTACCACTACAGAGGTTCATGTGACTGATACGGGAATCAGGAAAAAACACGACGCAATCAAGATATCCGTTGAGCAGAATATAGTCCTGCATGGAGGGCATTTGACAAGCCAGACAGGGAGCTTTTCAACCTGGAATTTCAGTGATGAATTTAAGAGAGATATCAGGGTTGTATGGTCTATAGCCTGCAGACTTAAGCATAAATGGAATAATTATTGTTCTGTTATAGAAGATTTATTTAAAGATTATCCTGAAGATGAAACCGGTAAGGTCAGTCTTCCGAGAAATCTTCTGGGATCGGCGGAGACCCTTTTTGAGTACCTTAATGATGCAAATCTGTTAAAGAATTATAGGGTAGAGAGAAACAGGCTGGAATTCAGATTCAAGAATGACCAGATAAAAAATATAGTAACCAAGACGGGAAATCTGCTGGAGCTTCATGTATATGAGGTAGCGTCCAGAAGACCCGATATATTTACCGATGAGGTTATAGGTGCTGTTATAGACTGGAATCCGAAGAAAAAAGATGAAACCGAAGAAGATAAACAGTACAGGCAATATCTCAGGGCAAATTATGATACCATAAATGAGATAGATGTAGTTTTGATGAGATCAACGATTCCGACATTCATTTCCTGCAAAAGCGGTAAGGCCGGAAGCCTGGCTCTCCATGAGCTGGAGACGGTAACGAGCAGATTTGGCGGGAATTACGCCAAGAAGGTTCTGGTGATGGCATTGCCTTGCGATAAATCACAGAGCGGCATGTCGTTTTTTAAACAGCGTGCCAAGGATATGCATATCTGGGTACTGGATAATGTATATGAAATGAGTGATGACAAGCTCCTGAATCAGCTTATAAGGGTTCAGGGTGTATAAATACATATTATACAGCCGGTCATAATAGAGGAGGAAAGTAAATTGGCTAAGGAAAAAAATATTAAAGCGGCTGCGGCCCACCTTTTTTTCAGATCCTTTCTGAAGGGAATGGTAGTGCTGCTGGCGCTGGTAATAATAGGACTTGGAACATATCTGGGGATAGAAATCTATACCCACCGTAATGCAAAGGAACCAACCTTTGAAAGAGATGAGTCTGTATTTGCTGATGGAAAGGTCGATGAGCTTTTGACAGCAGAACCGACTGAGGCGTCAACTCAGTCCATTTATGAGACAGATTTCAATGAAATTGATTTTTCGGTCGGAATAAATGTGCTTAATGCAACGGAAACTTCAGGACTCGCAGGATACTGGACAGATAAGCTTAAGGAGAAGGGATATACAAATGTAAATACTGCGGACAGCAGTACTTTATATGAGAAAACAAGGATTGTTGTCACCGAAGAAGGAATCGCATCCGAGCTGAAGGAAGTATTTCCAAAGGCGGACTGGGAGGTCGGAACTGTATCAGCGGAAGAGATGAGCGGTATTACAGAGGGAATAAAAGTGTATATTTTTATAGGAAATGACTATGATGAGGTGTCTGAAGAGGAGGGTGATCAATAGAAATCCTTGGATTTTTCTTGGAAATTGCACAAAAAAACAATCGAAGGACTCCCGAACATTCCGGTTTTTTGGTCAAAAGTGATGAAAAAAATAAATCAATATACAATCTGACTAAAAGTTTTTGAGAATTTTCGTGCAACACACATATAGTAATAGAAAATGAAAAGTAATATTATGGTCTAAGTTGTAAAGCTGTGGCGGAGTAGTCTGCCTTATTAACCAGATATTAATGCTAAAACAGGAGGTTATAAAATGTCTAGTTTACAGTTAAAGAACATCTACAAGATTTACCCTAACGGTTTTAACGCAGTTAAGGATTTTAATCTTGATATTCAGGACAAGGAGTTCGTTATCTTCGTTGGTCCTTCAGGATGTGGAAAGTCAACAACACTTAGAATGATTGCAGGACTTGAGGATATCAGTTCAGGTGAGCTCTGGATCGGGGATAAGATGGTAAATGATATTGAGCCTAAGGACAGAGATATCGCCATGGTATTCCAGAACTACGCTCTGTATCCGCATATGTCAGTTTATGATAATATGGCATTTGGTCTTAAACTTCGTAAGGTTGCTAAGGAGAAGATTGATAAGCAGGTTCATGAAGCTGCTAAGATCCTTGAAATCGAGCACCTTCTTGATCGTAAGCCGAAGGCTCTTTCCGGTGGACAGAGACAGAGAGTTGCCATGGGACGTGCTATCGTTCGTGAGCCAAAGGTATTCCTTATGGACGAGCCTCTTTCAAACCTGGATGCTAAGCTTCGTGTACAGATGCGTGTTGAGATCTCAAAGCTTCATCAGAGACTTCAGACAAC
>CAMOCO010000124.1 GCA_946610715.1 uncultured Clostridia bacterium
CACCGGTTTCACCTGTAGCATCCTTACCGGCTCTATGCTCCAGGTTCTCAACGATACTGAGCGCATCATTTACAATATCGTGACCCGGTATACCGTTTATTCTGATAATCGCGCCGATGCCGCAGTTATCATGCTCAAATGATGCATCATATAAACCCAGTTTTTTTAATTCTTCCATTCTGCTTTCCATAGCCATGTTCCTCCTTGGTACAAAAAAAGGCGCTCCGAGTCTTCAAAACTCAAAGCGCCTTTGCTTTTTTAAACAAACGATATAATATAATAATTTTTTTAAACAATTGATAGTATAATACTTAATTTTTTAAAATGCAAGTATTATATAATAATTGTAATATTTAATTACAATGATAAATTGAGACTGCACTAACTGACAGGATAATCATTGTCAAAGCATGCCGTACAAAGGGGCATTTCACCTACCATATCTTTAAAATCTTCTATTCTGAGATATGCAAGGGAATCGGCTCCGATTCGCTGTCTGACATCTTCTGTGGAGTGATGCGATGCTATAAGCTGTCCTGCTGTCGGTACATCTGTTCCATAATAGCAGGGATACAGGAATGGCGGCGAACTGATTCTCACATGAACCTGCTTTGCTCCTGCCGCCTTCAGCATTTCGATGAGGCGGCGCATGGTCGTCCCTCTTACAATGGAATCATCTATAAGAACTATGCTCTTATTCTTAACCACATCCTTAAGGACGCTCAGCTTAAGATGTACTGCCGCACTCCTTTCCTCATCTGTGGGCTTTATAAAGCTTCGTCCGATATAGCTGTTTTTATGAAATATAAAGGCAAATGGTATGCCTGATTCCCTGGCATATCCTTCGGCAGCGGCAAGTCCCGAATCAGGAACTCCGGCAACTATGTCAGCTTCAACCTTAGACTCCCTTGCAAGCGCCATGCCTGCCCGTACTCTCGCCTCGTGAACCTCTATTCCGTCTATAACAGAATCACACCTTGCAAAATATATATATTCAAATATACAATGTGCAGTCTTCTCCTGACATAAACTGTAATCCGATTTTATCTCATCTCCGGTTATTGTGACAATCTCTCCCGGACGGATATCACGCACCACTTCTCCACCGACTGAAGTAATGGCTGAGCTCTCGGATGCAAGGATATATGATATTCTGCCGGTCTCACCTTCCGTATGGTCATGATCTATCTTCTTTCCCAATATCAGAGGCTTTATTCCATATGGATCCCTGATACCTACCAGTTTTCTTGGGCTCATTACTATAACAGCATAACCGCCTCTCAGTTTCATTGCGGCATACTTAACAGCTTCTTCAATTCCTGACGTACTGACTCTCGCCGCAATTATTTCATATGCCAGCACTTCCGAATCAGATGTAGTATAATGGGCAACTCCCCTCATCATCTGCTCCTGCTTCAGAGTATCTGCATTTATCAGATTTCCGTTATGAACTACAGCAAGGCTCCCCTTTATATAATTCATGGCAAGCGGCTGTGCATTTGCGGGATTGCTTCCGCCGGCAGTGGAATACCTTACGTGTCCTACACCGATATTCCCCTTCATTTTTTCCAGAATATCCTTATGAAATACTTCACTTACCAGTCCCATGTCCTTTACGGTCGTGATATTTCCTTTCGGTCCGTATGTATCCGAAACAGATATTCCCGCCGCTTCCTGACCTCGATGCTGAAGTGCGGTGAGGCCATAATATATATCTCTTGCCACATCTCCTCCCCGGGTTGAGTAGATGCCGAATACACCGCATTCCTCATGCAATTTGTCATCACTTATACAGCTTATATTTATTCCATCATTTCTATCATCCATTTAAGAATCCTCCCGAATGTGTTATTCCGGACACACCATAAAAGGGCGCTCCGAACCATATTGATTCGAAGCGCCCTACGTCTCATTTAATAAACGCTGAACAGGATTTCACCATAACTTGGGAATGGCCAGTCTCTCTCAGATGTAAGCATCTCTGCTTCGTCAACATACTTTCTTAATTTATCCATGCTTGGAATAAGATCGTCACGAATATATGCAGACTCATCGATTACGTTATCAAACTTCTTAACTCCGGCGAGAGCATCCTCCAGATTCTTTACAGCTATAAGGATATCGTCGGTAAGCTCTGACAGTCTTTCCATAGTTGTAATCTCATAATTGCACTTTACATTCTCACTTACTGACTTCATAAGTCTGGTTGTGTCAGCCAGTCTGTGGAGATATCTTTCTATTGCGGGAAGATAATTCTTTCTTACCATATCAACCATGGTAAGTCCCTCTATATTTACTGTCTTGCAGTAATTTTCAAGCATGATATCACATCTGGATCTAAGCTCTGCCTCTGTAAATACCTTATGTGCCATAAGCATATCCATATTTTTCTTATCAAGAAGATGAGGCATTGCATCTGCCGTGGTCTTAAGATTTGAGAGACCTCTTACCTCTGTTGCTTCCTTTACCCACTCATCTCCGTAGCCGTTACCGTTGAAAAGGATTCTCTGATGTTCCGTGATAACTCTCTTTATAAGCGCATGAAGTGCAGTTTCAAAATCCTCGGCAGCCTCAAGTTCATCTGCATACTGCTTAAGGCTCTCGGCAACTGATGCATTCAGCATGATATTGCAGCAGGCAATACTGTTGGATGAACCCAGGGATCTGAATTCGAATTTATTTCCCGTAAATGCAAATGGTGATGTACGGTTACGGTCTGTTGTATCTCTGTTGAATCTAGGAAGTGAATGAACGCCCAGCTTCATCACTACCTTCTCAGCTCCCTCATATGGCTTTTCATCCTTGATTGCGTCAAGGATTGCCGTCAGCTCATCTCCAAGGAATACTGAAATAATTGCCGGAGGCGCTTCATTTGCGCCAAGTCTGTGGTCATTTCCCGCAGTTGCGACTGACAGTCTGAGAAGATCCTGATAATCATCAACTGCCTGAATTACCGCACAGAGGAAAAGAAGAAACTGCGCATTTTCATATGGTGTTTCTCCCGGTGACAGGAGGTTAATACCTGTATCTGTTGCCATAGACCAGTTGTTGTGCTTACCTGAACCGTTCACACCTGCAAATGGTTTCTCATGGAGAAGACATACCATACCATGACGTCTTGCAACCTTCTGCATTATCTCCATTGTCAGCTGGTTATTGTCAGTAGCAACATTTGTTGTGGAATAAATAGGAGCCAGCTCATGCTGCGCCGGAGCAACCTCATTATGTTCGGTCTTCGCAAGGATTCCCAGCTTCCAGAGTTCCTGATTCAGGTCTTCCATGAATTTTGCCACTCTGGGCTTTATTACTCCGAAGTAGTGATCATCCAGCTCCTGTCCCTTTGGAGGCATAGCTCCGAAAAGTGTTCTTCCTGTATATACAAGGTCCGGACGCTTACTGAAAACTTCGCTGTCCACCAGGAAATATTCCTGTTCCGGTCCGACACTTGTTCTGACATATTTTACTTCCTTGCCGAAAAGCTTAAGAATTCTTTTAGCCTGCTTGTTGATAGCCTGCATGGAACGAAGCAGCGGTGTCTTCTTATCCAGTGCCTCACCCGAATATGAGCAGAAGGCTGTGGGAATACATAATGTGTGATCCTTGATAAATGCATAGGATGTAGGATCCCATGCTGTATATCCTCTTGCCTCGAAGGTAGCTCTAAGACCTCCTGAAGGAAATGATGAAGCATCCGGCTCACCCTTGATGAGTTCTTTACCTGAAAACTCCATCAGCACTCCACCGTCCGGTGAAGGCGCTATAAAGCTGTCATGTTTTTCAGCAGTAACACCTGTAAGCGGCTGGAACCAGTGTGTAAAATGTGTGGCTCCGTTCTCTATTGCCCAGTCTCTCATCTCAGTTGCAACAGCATCTGCTACATCGATATCGAGTCTGACATTTTCATCAATTGTTTTTCTCAGTGAATTATAAACCTCATCAGAAAGACGGGCTCTCATTACTCTGTCATCAAATACAAGACTTCCGAAAATTTCAGGAATTGATTTTTCCATAACCGTATCTCCCTTCGAAACAAAATAGAAAAAGCGCCTTAGAGCATTACTCTAAAGCGCCGTTGCTTTACACGCATTAATATACTCTTTTTTGATTATTTGTCAAGCTGTTTTTTAATATTTTTTAATATCACTCACCATCTTCTATTATACTTTCAGCCCGGTTCTTTGACAGTTGAATAAATGAAAATCTTTCGCAGGCCTTGAAAAGCCTGT
>CAMOCO010000125.1 GCA_946610715.1 uncultured Clostridia bacterium
ACATATCATAGATTGCTCCCGAAAGCTTGCCAAACTCACCCTCGGTCAGCATTTCCTGCTTTATCGCCGAAAGACCTTCCGATTCATTATTTGCTGACTTCCGAATAGACAGCTCCTTCGCAGCAGTCCTTACACCGGCAATTCTTGCATAAATACGCTTTACCATAACAACCGCCGAAATATACAGAATTACAAGCGCAAGAGATGCGATCAGGCACGCCAAAAGAGGCTCCTTGATCACAGCCGTCAAAACAGTATTTGTGATCAGAAGCACCGAAATAAATACAGTAGTTATTATCTTTATCTCACGTTCTGTATGCATGATTATCACATTTTCTCCATGCGGTATCCGATTCCTCTGACAGTCTTTATATAAGGATCCTTTCTCTTCAGATCCCCGATCTTATCACGCAGCCTGTTCACGTAGACATACAGTGCACTGTCATCAACGAAATTACCGGATTCATCGAATATCTTCTCAAGAATATTTGACCTTGTGAGGCATATCCCCTGATTCTTCAGAAAATACACCAGAAGCTTGTATTCACCGGATGAGAGAGCGAGCTCTTTTCCGGAAAGAGTTACTGTTGCAGCGTTTGTATCTATGACCAGTTCTCTGTATGAATAAACTCCCTCTGCATTTTTTATATCATCCTGATCCGTGATCACAGGATTTCTTTTGCTGCTTACTCCATCTGCCTTACTGGATTCACCTCCCGGAGCAGTAATCATGTTTTCATATCTTCGCAGTACTGCCCTCACTCTCGACAACAGCTCTGCGTTTCTAAACGGCTTGGTAATGTAATCATCAGCACCAAGATCAAGCCCTCTGACAACGCTCTCTTCATCCGAAACAGCCGTCAGAAAGATCACCGGCAGCTTTACGCCGGCATTCCTGTATGTTCTGAGAAGCTCATGACCGTTTCCATCCGGAAGCATCACATCAAAAATAAGAAGGGAATATTCAGTCATCCTATTCCCTTCTTCAAGAATCTCCTTCGCACGCGTGAAGGTCTCCGCTACCTCACAGAGATATCCCGCATCTGTTAGAGCAATCTTCAGTCCGACAGCAAGCGCACTGTCATCCTCAACAACAAGAATCTTCTGCATCCTTTTATTCCTTTATTTGTCAAGACAAATCAATCCTCACGCTTTTTTTCCGAATGGCGAAAAGCAATTAATCCGATCAGATAATATAAGCCCACGACCATTATAACACTGATGAGAATTATCAGCCAGTTAATACTGTATCTGATCTGCATAAAACTGTCATTGAAACTGCCTGTGAAGCCACCACCTGCATATTCTAATTTTGAAATAAAGAAGCCTGTCGCTATCCCCAAAATCATTCCCGAGAGTGCTGCTATCAAACTTACTATCAACCCCTCTGATAAAACGGATTTTTTGATCCCCTTTCTGCTGAAGCCTATTCTTCTGAGCAAGCGGAATTCTCTCCTTCTGTTATCCATATCTGCGCAACGTACATTTATCATATTTATTGTTACAAATATAGATATTATAACAGCTATCACATAACTAAGTTTCCTAATGGAATTAACTGCCTGTATGCCATCGCTTGTTTCCTGAAATTTAACATTCGCTTCCCTCAGATAATTCTCTATTGCACCGTCATAATCCTCATAATCAATATAGACTTCACCATAACCGGATGTATTTATGCCCATTCCTTTAAGATGGTTATCTATTTGAAAAAGCAGATTGTCATACTTATAATCATAAATAAATGCCTCGTTTGCCATAGGAATACTCATTCTATCCTCGCCCTTAAGCATTCCTTCATAGATAAAATGATCATAGGCTCTTCCCTCAACTATCCCATATACGTAAAGCTTCTTTCCGTTAGCAGATATTATGTCTCCGATCTGAACGTCATCATAGTATTTATCCATAATCGCGTCATCGTACTGAGACTTCTTAAGTATGACATTTACAACACCTTCCTCTGTCGTCATCTCCCCGAGCTCAGCATAGGATATCAGCATATCGTAGTAATTATCAGACAGACCTATATAAGTATTATTGGCTGCCTCAGTTCTTTCCTTTTCCGATTCAGGATTTTCATTATAAATATACTGCATCACATAACTATCCATGTGATGAAAGCCATCCATTTTTCTGATATCACTATAGATAGTATCAATATTCTCAGAATCAATCGTTATTGCCGGTTTTTCCTGGTTATTATATTCGGTATTAAATGCCGTTCTTGCAACAACACTGCTGGCGATAACAAGAGTAACTCCAAGCGCCATGGTAAATGCAGAAAGAATAAACCTCCTGCTCCTGACGACAATATTTTTAAAACCGTAGCCCACCTCGTAACCGAACAGCTTTACCACCAGACTCCCTGACCTCTTATTCCATGATCCTCTGCCTGTTTTCTCTGCTTCTCTACGATGTTTCTTGTCAGAACGTATCAGTCTCCTGACAGCCTTATCACCTTCAACATCATCCCTGCCACAAAGTGCTGTCACCGGACTCATCCGGCAAAGCTTTTCAATAGCTGCAACCATTGAAAAATATACGGTTATTATCATAAATATACCGGTGATCAGAAACGGTACAACACTGAAATGGTATCTTATAAATCCCTGTGTTCCTGAATACTCTGAAATATATTTATACAGTAACGGCGAACGGTTTGCCATAATGATAAACAGCTTATTAAGAGGGACACCTATAAGCATGGCTATCGCAATTCCGACCATCCCGAGTACCGTACCTTCAAGGATTATCATCTTGATTATCTGCTTCCTTGTAAGCCCTATACACCTGAACATTCCGTAATCGTATTCACGCTCATTAACACAGATGTTAAATGCATTTCTGATAATCACAATAATAACAAAACCAAAGAGAAGAACAATGATAAGAAGTGTCGCATAAAGCTGGTAGGTTTTATATGCCGTCACCGTACGTGATGGCTCATATAAGCTCAGGGCAGTTTCATTTACATTTGGTTCTGCACCATAAATATCACCCAGCTCTTCGGCACATTCATAAAGCCTTTTCTTATTGTTAAAGCTTGCTATTACAAGTACCTTATCAGTATCGTCCGTTTCACCTCCGACAGTCACAAAATTGGCAGAATAAGAAAAGCCCTTACATATCGTAATATAGTTCTCAAGAACCTCTGCACTGTCACTTTTAAATATGCCCGATATTCTTCTCTTAACAAAGGTCACAGGCATATATTCATCACAAAAAGCATAGTATTCGGCAAAATCCTCCTCTGTAGTTCTCACCGACGGAAGCTCATAGATACTATCCGGTACCTCCCTGCTTCCATCCGCCCGTCTCTTCTCATAGGTTTCAAGTTCTGCCAGAAATTCCGGCGTATCCTTTACTCTCTCATACGCTTTCATATGCGCTTCATTAATAAGCTCATCTGCTCTTTTCTCAAATTCCTCCTCTGAAATCCCGACCAGTTCTTTTCGTTTGTAAATTATAAATCCTCCGGGCTTAATATCATATCCGGCGAGCCGCCCAAACTCATCCGGGTGCATCAGAACATCCGTAGAAACCATCACCTCATCTGATGATCTCGGCAGTCTTCCGTTCAAAATCACAAGATTCTTTAATAATCCAGCATCACTGGCACTTATTTCATGATTCTTATTGATAAAAATATACTGTATATTATCATTTGAACCGTCTTCGGATTTACCTGCCATTTCTCTTGCAGTCCTGAAATCAACACTATAAACCGCATCCCAGCAGCCGGACGCTTCATAAGCGTTCTCGACACTGCTCCGATCTATATTTATTCCTGTAGAAAAAAGCGTAAATACTATCAGAGCAGATACTGTTACCGCAAGAATTACCGTAGCTGAATGAACCTTATTCTTTGCTAAATATCTGAATACAAGTCCTCTGAGATTCTTCATTTGTGCCTTACTCCTTTTCCCTCATCAATTCACTCGTATATCCATCTGTCGCTTCAGCCGCATAATAAACTGATCCTTCTACTATTCAATCATAATAGACAAATCTGTCTGTCATTCATATAACATACATTACTTCGTCTGCATCGTATCGCTCACGATCTTTCCGTCCTCAAGGTGGATGATCCTGTCAGCCATAGCGGCAATATCCATCTCATGAGTAACTATAACAAGCGTTTCGTTTCTCTCACGAACCGCTTCGAACATCATATTGATAACCTCTTCGCTGTTTCGCTTGTCGAGATTACCGGTCGGCTCA
>CAMOCO010000126.1 GCA_946610715.1 uncultured Clostridia bacterium
TCCCGGACCGAACTTAAATCCATTTACAAAATGTTTTTTGAAAAATAAAATTCCTATTTTCTTAATTCTATAAAACTGCAATTACTGTTTTAAACATAGTCGCGATTTCACCGGTAATACTTATATGTTTCATGCTTTCCAGTTCATATTTCATCTTATCCGGCAGTACGTTTTCTACATACATTTTATCCGCATCTCCCTCAGCATTCAGGAGAGACGCTTCATCCTTATATTTGATACTTGCTTCCGAGGTTATGCCTGCGGGCAGAAGCAGTGTAGCAAGCATCTCTTTTGAATATTGCTTTACCAGCTTTGTAGCCTGAGGTCTCGGACCCACGAAGCTCATATCTCCCGATAATACATCAAGCAGCTGTGGTATCTCATCGATACGAAGTGACCGGAGTTTTCCGCCGATCCTGGTTATACGCGCGTCATTTCTTACTGTAACCGTAGAACCCATTCTGTCTGCATTGATTATCATGGTTCTGAACTTATGGATTCTGAACCTTTTTCCGTAAGCTGTCACCCTCTCCTGACGGTAAAATACCGGTCCCGGAGAATCCGCCTTTATTATAACAGCTATCAGGATCATGGGGATGATCAGTATAATCAGCAGCAGAACAGCCAGTACTATATCCAGTCCCCTTTTTAATTTTAGCGCCGTCCTTTTCTCAGCCAAAATGTCATAATATTCTTTTACTTCTTTACATTTCATAAACGTGGGAATCTCTTCCCATTTACGAAGCCCCATTTCAAATCCAGCCCTTTCTCTCACACTAAGAATTAAGGCCCCCACCTAACTTCTGTTATTTATAAACTTCTGTTACTTTTAAACTTCTATAATTTTAAACTTCTATACTTCTTTTTTTACTTTCCTTTATAAATCATGCCCATCATGGTAATATCATCGAACTGCTTGGCATCCTGCACGAATTCATTGATGCCGTCCTGTACATTGCCAAGAAGCACTTCCGGTTCCGCATCCGGATTACGGTTCAGTGCTTCAATCATCCGGTCTTCACCAAACAGCTTCTCATCTTTATTTGTTGCTTCCGTTACGCCATCCGTATATACAAACAGAGTGTCCCCCGGCTTTAGTTCGAATTCATGTTCTCTGTATTTCATATCTTCTATAGTAGCCACAGCCGGCGAATGGCGGTACTTCACAAGCTCAAACTGACCGCCGCTGTGTCTCAGAGCAGGATGTTCATGCCCCGCATTTGCCGCAATACCTTTTCCTGTCTCAAGATCAACTATGGCAAGCCATACTGTTACGAAGAGTCCCGCTTCGTTACCTTCAAGAAGTTCATTATTTACATGGCCGAGCACTTCAGCCGGAGACTCGCCCATGAGAGCCCTGTTCTTGATAAGGGTCTTTGCAATAACCATGAAGAGTGCCGCCGGAATTCCCTTTCCTGAAACATCCGCCATTACCATTCCAAGCTTATTTTCCCCTATAAGGAAATAATCATAGAAATCTCCGCCCACTTCCTTTGCAGGATTCATTGTAGCATAAATATCGAATTCCGTCCTGCCCGGAAATGTCTTCGGGAGCATATTTGACTGGATATGATTTGCAACGCTGAGCTCCGCTCCGATTCTTTCCTTCTCCGCCGTTATATTCCTTATATCACTGATATATTCATTTATATCAATCTGCATCTGCTTAACACTGTCGGAAAGACTCTGAATCTCATCCCTGGTCCTTATAACATCAAGATTTTCAGAGACCATAGCCTTATTGTCCACAAACTCATCAGCTTCCTTGGAAATGAGTTCTACCGGCAGAATGATCATCCTGTGAACAAACAAAATAATTATAAGCACCATGAGAATTACTATAACAGAACTGCTGATGGAAACGCGTTCTGTAAATAAAGCCTTATTTGTTTCCAAGGTTTTCATTGGAATTTCCACGCATACAAATGCTACCGATTTTCCGTTTTCAACCACCGGCAGCATGGCTGTCAGATTGTATCCGAACGGGCTTTGGGATATGAAGAAACCATCATAGGCTTCTCCGCTTACATAGGATTCCATCACCTTTAAACGAAATTCGGGAAGAATCGCCCCTTTATCTCCCAGCTTATAATTCAGGGATTCATCCTCATAGACATCTGCTATATAATATATAGGCTTCCATGTATCATTTTTAAAGGATTCCGGTGAATAATTATCCATTACCTCAACATCAAGAACGATGACAAATACATCATTTGCCTCCACGCTCTTTCTTAATTTATAGAGATTTTCCAGCATTTCCTTATATCTGTATTCTTCGGTAACAATTTTAAGTTCACCCTCTGATGCCTCACCGTGATTATAGGCATATGCATACCGGGAATATTTTGATAATTCACCCGGCTTAAAATACCCCCTTGCAATTTTGGCGGCATCATAAGCAACCATGTTATAGTACTCTTTTATAGAGCGATCATATTCAGCACGGCCGATATTTAATACCGCCCAATATATCAAAACTCCCATTAAAAGAAGTATTAAAACAATCTTCATCATAAGAAGTCCCTTTATGGGTTTCTTCTTGGGTTTATTCATATGCTTTTTTTGAAGTTTCTTTAAAACCGTTTTTTCGATTTTATCATTTTTCTTCACTTTATCCATATACTATATAATTCCTTCCGGATATGAGACCACGCTTACTGTCTCATAATATGAATCGGTTTTGGCTGTCCGCGCCTTCCTGTCCAGCTGCTTCTTATCGCCAGAAAAGTTTCTTTATCCACATATTCCAGTCTTATCCGGCCTATAGACTTCAGTGCCCGCAGTTCTTCATAATCTCTGCTGCACTTTTTGAGTATTTCCTCAAATACGGCACCTTCACTGCCGGTAATCTTATTATATTCTTCATCATCCTCAAATACAATCACGCCATGATATCTTGCGGGAATTGTACTGTAATCCTCATAGAAAAAATACTGCCACAGCTTAAGGTTCCTGTCTCTGCTCCATCTGTTTACAGCATGCTCCAATACATTCATATCTACCTTTTCACCCGCAATATTGAGGATCAGATTACTGCGGTACATAAAGCATATGATGGGCAGCCTGCCGTAAAATCCCACAACCTTCAGAACATCTCCCAG
Organism: uncultured Clostridia bacterium; assembly: GCA_946610715.1. GTDB lineage: Bacteria > Bacillota > Clostridia > Lachnospirales > Lachnospiraceae > Eubacterium_Q. The sequence goes on from CAMOCO010000126.1 coordinate 3,105, forward strand.
CGAGTACCTGTAAAGTCCCGAAAATGTAGTTAAAATGAGTTCATATTGTTTTCCTGCTTCGAGTTCCTGAATCTCGGTTATCTCACCTGTATCAACAGACCTGAACTCATAATATGCACTACCGGGATATAATATATAATTAAATGTATCCGTGTCAACCGGAACCGCCATAACCGATTCCGATGCGGCATATATATAATGCCATACGGGAATATTTCCAATATACTTTTTCAGCGACTTTTCTTCAACCGAAAATGCCTCACTGCCTATTCCGCTTATTATATTTACCTTGGGCCAGATGCGGCTTACTATATCATCAAAACTGTATTCACATTCTATTTTAAGCTTCCTGATACGGTCATAGGTAAAATCCATATTTTCAAGATAGTCCTTCACATCAGAAGGAAGATTTATCTCATTCGGAACCCGTCTTTGCTCCATGTCAGACAGGATTTCCCTGTAATACATTTCAAAATAATGGAAAAAGACAAGCATATCATAGAGATATACGGATTCCAAAGAAGAGATATCATCCGAGGCCAGTGCCATCCAAAGCTTTGCGTATATATAATCACATGCGCCCGAAAAGAAATTCACCTTCTTTTCTCCTACCAGATCCTCCGGATGAAAATCGCCCTGTTCACTATTAAACTTATAATAAGCTGCCGTAAAGAGCATGGGATCGAAGCGGCCGGCATTTTTACCGGAATCCGCTTCAAGAAATGATATAAACAGTCTTCTTCCCCCATATTTTTTTCTGTGATATATAAGAAATCTGTCCATTACATTTCTGTATCTTTTCAAGGCTTCACTTGTAATGGGAATCAGCTTGCTGCCCTTTGTAGACCCGGATGTTGTAAGCATACTGTAAATATCATATGAAGTTAGGAGATTTTCCTCTCCCCTAACTATTCTTCCGATATAATCCTCATAATCATCATATGTGCTTACGGGTACAGCCTCCCTGTACGTTCTCTCATCAGTGATATTTTCAAAGCCGTACTTTCTGCCGAACTCCGTATCCTTATTGTCCCGGAGAATTTCCTTCAGAATGCTTCTATTAAAAGAAATGAAATCATCTTTTATTTTTTCTACTTCACCGAATATT
>CAMOCO010000127.1 GCA_946610715.1 uncultured Clostridia bacterium
CATATCAGGTTTTCCGGTTGTATGATATGTTATGGCACTTAGAATCTCGGGATCAGATATTCCGTATTTTTCCTTGGCATAATATGCACCGAGCTTACCGTGAAGGAGATCCGGATTCTCAAGTTCACTACTGCTGATGGGAAGATTATATTTTTTTGCCTTGCTGAGTTTTTCTTCGGTGGGGAGACATTTTGCATTGTCATGCAGAAGACCGGCAATTCTCGCTTTTTCAACATCTGCGCCATATTTCATGGCAAGACATGCCGCAGTATATTCCACACCAACAGAATGAATAAAACGTTTTTCGGTCAGTTTCTTCTTTAATCTTTTTACCGCTTCTGCTCTGTCAAATTCCATTTTTAAAGCCTCCTGTATAAATTGTTACTCATTATATAAGCTGCAACTTTGTCAGGTACTAAGCCGTTTATATCTTTCCCCTGACTGATACGGTCTCTTATCTCCGAAGATGAAACAGGATAATCTTTCATATTCAGCATGAGTATCTCGGCATCATCATGTCTGGAATATATATCTCTGATTATTTCTTTTGAACGCCGCATATCGGTTTTACCGCGAACCGCTGTGAGAAAAGTTACCAGTTTCAGGAGTTCATCGGCTTCAACCCATTTTTCAATCCATTCCAGTGAATCTCCTCCGATTATAAAATAGATTTTTCTTTCAGGTGACATTTTCTTAAATTCACGGATTGTATCAATTGTATGAGTTATTCCACCCCGGCGTATTTCCATATCGGAAATGCTCATATATGAATAATCTTCCGTGGCGAGCCTTATCATTTCAAGTCTGTCATCGTCACCGGCAAATGTATCATTATCCTTATAATATGTAGATTTATTCGGAATAAAAATAATATTATCAAGGTTATATTCCTTATGAGCTGAAATTGCCATTTCAAGATGGCCGTTATGAATGGGATTAAACGAACCTCCCAAAATTGTAATACTATTTTCTTTTATCATTTTTCTTTATTTTCTCTCCGGGAAAAACGATTTTTGTATTGTCGTTATTTCTTTTATACAGTACTATCTTTCGGCCTATAACCTGAACGACTTCGCTTCTTGATCTTTCAGCAAGTGTATAGGCTATTTCATTTATATCATCTTCACAGTTCTTTAAAACATTGATCTTGATAAGCTCTCTGGCTGTGATGGCCTCAGCTGCAGCATTTACAAATTCCGGTGTCAGGCTGGACTTGCCCAGTGACAGTACGGGATCTATATTCATCGCAAGACCTTTAAGATATGCTCTGTCTTTTGTAGTCATACTTATTCCTCTTTTCATTCATAATAAACAAATTCATGTCCGTATACATTTACCGTATCCCCTTCCTTCATTCCAAGGGATATAAGCTCTTCCAGGATACCGTTCTTCTTCATGAAATTCTGGAAGAATAAAAAGCCTTTTTCATCATCCAGATTGGTATATCCCAGCATACGTTCTACACGAGGACCTTCAACCATATATGTATCCTTAAACTCCTCGGATTTTGAACAGTAAATGGGAAGTTCCGGAGAATCCTTTAATTCTTCAACATCCATTTCCGATTCGAAGACCATATTTTCTTTAGGTATATTCTGAAGAAGCTCGTATACGGCATTAAGCAGTTCTTTTACGCCCTCTCCGGTTGCGGCTGAGATCGGATATATCTTTATATCGGGAAAAGCTTCTTTTAACTTATTCAGAATCTCAGTACGCTCTTCTTCCTGCAGAAGATCCATTTTATTTGCGGCGATTACCATAGGACGTTTGCTTAGTTCTTCATTATAGGTTTTCAGTTCTTCATTTATTATTTTAATATCATCCACAGGATCCCGTTCTTCTACCGAAGCGGCATCTATCATATGTATCAGGACTCTTGTTCTTTCGATATGTCTTAGAAAATCAAATCCGAGGCCTACTCCTTCAGATGCGCCTTCTATAATTCCGGGTATATCGGCGAGTACAAATCCTCTTTCCGGTCCAAGATCTACAACACCGAGATTCGGAACCAGAGTTGTGAAGTGGTAATCGGCAATTTTAGGTCTTGCATTTGTAACAGAAGCAAGAAGTGAAGATTTTCCAACACTTGGAAATCCTACCAGCCCCGCATCGGCTATCATTTTAAGTTCAAGTGTTATATATTTCTCAGTAGCCGGCTGTCCGGGCTGAGCATATTTCGGTGCCTGCATTACACTGGTAACATAGTGTCTGTTACCTCTTCCGCCGTGCCCGCCGTACATAAGAGTAAAAGGCTCTGTCCTGTCAGCCATATCTATAATTATCTTATTTGTCTCAAAATCTCTGATAACGGTTCCCGGCGGAACTTTCAGAGTTATATCTGCTCCGTTGGCGCCGTGGCAGTTTCTCTTACCGCCTTCCTGACCGTCACCTGCTTTATATTTTCGCACATTTCTGAAATCAGTAAGTGTATTGAGTCCGGGATCAACAACAACATATACATTACCGCCGTTACCGCCGTCACCGCCATCCGGGCCTCCGTTTGGAACATATAATTCTCTTCTGAAGGATACATGTCCGTCACCGCCCTTACCTGACCTCACAAAAATTTTAGCTCTATCCGCAAAATACATATAATCACCTTTTTTTTACATTTTACAGGGCTTCCGGCTGAACAAGTGCCCTCATTGCTTAGCTGAAATGCGCATTCGGGCACTTGTTCACCCGTCAGCCCCACATTAAACAGCAATCACTTTCCAACCTGAACATCAGTACAACATCCCATACACCACCATCCAGGCTCCTTTAATTATTATATCCCAGTCACCATACAGCGACCGTCTTTACAAGGCACCCGAGTGCGCATTCCAGTTAAGCAAGCGGGTGCCTTGTACAGACGGTCGCGTCCGTTATAATTCAATAAAGTAAAAATAAAAGGAGCCTTGCTAACCACAAAGCTCCATTAGGTTCGATACGACTGAGAGATTATGCAACAGGATAGATTGAAACCTGCTTCCTATCTCTACCGAGTCTCTCATATCTTACAACTCCATCTGTTAATGCGAAAAGTGTGTCATCTCCGCCACGTCCAACATTAAGTCCCGGATGGATCTTTGTTCCGCGCTGTGTATAAAGTACATTTCCAGCTTTTACAAATTGTCCGTCTGCTCTTTTTGCTCCAAGTCTTTTAGCTTTGGAATCTCTACCGTTCTTTGTAGAACCCATTCCTTTTTTATGAGCGAAGAGCTGTAAATTCATCTGCATTTAATTTACCTCCCTGAAGTATACTCTGATAAAATCATCATCATTGTCCTGAGTCTTATATATATCACAGAGTCCAAGTCTCAGAGATTTTATGATCAGTTCGCTTTCCGGACTTAAATGTCCCATAACTTTACAATTGACCTTGCCATCATCACATTCTTCGGTGAGTATGGTATCATTTGTGAGTTTTTCAAGACTGTTTACGGCATTTATAGTAAGGGCAGACACGGCTGCACATATAATATCCTTACCTTCCTCATCGAATCCGGCATGTCCTGATACCGAAAATCCTATATAATGCCCATTTCTTGAATAGAAAGCTGCTTTTATCATACCTTAAGACCTTCTTATCTATGATAATATAAAGATAAATCCCGATTAAGCATTAATGCTTTCAATCTTTACTTCTGTGTATGGCTGTCTGTGACCGTTCTTCTTGTGGTATCCGGTCTTTCTCTTGTAGTGATATACTACAACCTTCTTAGCCTTAGCAGTCTTTACAACAGTAGCCTTAACAGAAGCATTCTTTGCGTCATCTCCTACAACAACTCCGCTGTCTGTTGAAACAAGGATTACATTATCAAAAGTTACTTCAGCGCCGTCCTCAGCACCAAGCTTCTCAACCTTGATAACATCTCCTTCTTCTACTTTGTACTGCTTTCCACCTGTTGCTATGATAGCATACATGGCAAGCACCTCCTATTATATAAATCTCGCCAACTGTGGTGACGCCCCTGTAGGCGCACTTTTCCTACCTCGTTGTGCGGCATACTCGAGTATATTAGCATATAGAAAAGATACAGTCAAATACTTTTTTTAAATCGCTACTGCTGCAAAGTATACTTCTCACCGTTAATCATAATACAGTCAATATTTTCTGTATCCACAAGCCTGTTGAACAGAATGGA
>CAMOCO010000128.1 GCA_946610715.1 uncultured Clostridia bacterium
TCCTGATGAGGATGCTGATGAAAACATGGAAAGACTCTCGTTCAGTGTTTCAGATGGATCCCATCCACATGAAATGATTCCTACCTTACCTGCTGCCTTAGCCGCTTCATCAACATTCGCAAAATGAACCGGAATATTTGCATGTGTATCAAAGCTGTCTATAACATTATAGAGCTTTGCATACTTTGGAGTCATCTCGGGGAGGTCTGTTGCACTTCCACCGCATATGATAAGAATGTCAATATCTTCTTTACCCTCATCAAGCACTTCCGTTGAGACAGCCTTAACTCCTGTAACTGTCTTCACCGATGCCGGATCTCTTCTTGTATATACAGCCACCAGCTCCATATCGGAATTATGCTGAAGTGCCTGCTCAACGCCACGACCGAGATTACCATAACCTAAAATTCCTACCTTGATACTCATCTTTTTTCCTCCTGAATTACAATAAAATATATAATACTACCAGCTCTTTACTCCGAAACTCTTTTCATCATCAACAACCGGTATATCTTTCACTTCCATATCATCTATATGAATAAAACTGCCGGCATCAATTTGCCCCAGCATTCTGCTTATCAAATCCTGTTCGCCCTGTACTTCCATCTCTACTCTTCCGTCATAGAGATTTCTCACATATCCCGTAAGCCCAAGGTATGCGGCAGCATTCTTCGCTCTATATCTGAAGCCGACGCCCTGCACATCACCGCTTATATAATAATGTCTTCTAATTATCATCCATCTTCTCCGTCAGACAATCATAAACCTCTCTGCTTCAGCTTTGCAACCAGCTGAACATAAAATTCTCTTACATCAAAGCCTGGTATATTCTCCCTGTTGAGATCTATCATATCTCCGTGAGAGATACCTCTTTTTGATTTTTTATTTTCCAGGAATGTATATTCCTCTCCGAAGTGAAATGACGGCTCACCTACCAGTCCGTCATTCGGCCCATCAAATTGCTTCACAAGAAGATAAGACATATTAAGCGGAAATGCTCCGCTTCCTGCTTCCTTCATCCATGAGCCCACACTCTGTGTATAGACCCCATTTGCTCTATAATCATAACCGGCCATTTCCTCATTCAGTCTTCTGCAGCCTGAAGCAGTCAGATCGGTTACCGCAGCAATAAAGGAAGGATTCTCATCGCCCAGCTTTTTAAGCGCGGCATTATACGCTCCCGACACCTTGGTCTTAAGTCCCTCCGGTGCTTTTTCCAGTAAATAATCTGCAAATTCACATCCGTTATGTGGAGTATTTATAGTCGTAAGCGAAGCCACATAATCAGCCATCCCAAGCCTTGCAATTGCATACTTGGTATCAAGTCCACCTTTGGAATGAGCAATGACATTTACCTTTCCGCAGCCGGTTTCATTTACGATTTTCCTGATCCTCTCCGCTATCTCTCCGGCGCTGTCCCTGACAGCCGCGGCTGACTGATGTTCACCGTAATAAATTGTTGCACCGTTTTTTTCAAGTTCCGCAGGTATCCTGCCCCAGTAATTGAAATATTTAAAATCTCTGAAGAAAACCCCATGTACAAATAATATAGGATATCTGGTTTTACAAAGCTGCTCATCCGCACGTTTTAAATTATTCTTAAGTTTGTTTTTTTCAAAAGAATATTCTCTTCCCGTTGCACCGATTATCTTACCGAGAACCGGGATATTAATTACCGGAATCCAGCCCATCATAAATCCAAGTGCACGACTCGTCACGCTGATCTGTTTGGATGAGACATTAATTACTATCATTCCGATAAAAAAGATAAACGCTTCAGCAAGAATGATAAGCAGGATTTTACCCCAATGCTCTTTCCATGTCTCAACAAAACCCGATTTTATAAAGCTTACAATAAGCCATATTATCGCCGCAAGCTCTGAAACAAGAAATAAAGTAATCAGCCTGTTTCCGATTCTGACCCTGCCAAGCCTTTTCTTTTCCTTACTATCCATAATTCCCCCTATCATTCATTCACATCTTATATAAGCTTTATATACAGAATATTGCTGAATATATAATTATCACACTTTTTTACGTAGTCTGTATATTCCTTATAATCTATGTAGAACTTCTGCCCCCAGGAAGATATTTCCAGGAGAAGTCTATCATCATCCTGAATCATCCCTGTAACTGTAACATAATGATCCTTTGTACTTCCGCTTTTTCTGATGATATACTTGAGATTACCGTATTCTATATTACCGTTCTTATCCAGCCTCATTGTATATAGAGGAAGCCTGTCTTTATGGAAGAAGCCCGGGCCTATGGAAAATGTTGCCGGAATATCATTCTCCAGCATCTCTTTCAGTCTCGGCAGAAGTTTCTTACCGGACATACCCCACCTTGCTCTGTAAGGGAGCTTCTTCTTCCTGAAAAAGCGGTTCATTTTCCTTGCCAGTCTCGTACCGGGAATTCCGAAATAGTAGCTTACATGGAAATGTGTTCTTTCGAATTCATTGATCTTTTTTCGATATTCCGCTACAGACATACTGACATCCGGAACCTTTTCTCCGGCTCCATCCCTTTTTTCAAGATAAGACAGAATATCCACTGCACTTATAAGTCCACATCCAAATGTCCTGATAATATTATTCTTCGACTTTTTATTCGAACCGTCTTCTACGATCCAGCTCTGATTTCCGCCAAAGCTTACTGTACCGTTTTCTTCAAGTACATTTATGTAATTCGATTTTAAACTGAATGTATTCTTCAAATTTTTATATCCCATGTTCCCGGTGTTTATTATTGTGTCTTATGGTCAGTTTGTGATATTATGATGTAACATTATATAGATTTTTTGCCATTTCGGCAACGGAGGATTATTATGATTAAACAAATATCAATATTTACGGAAAACAGAAAGGGCGCTATGAGGGATATCACCGAAACTGTATCAAATGCGGGAATTGATATCTATAATGTCGTTACAAATGACAGTGCCGAATACGGAATTGCCCGTATGCTTCTGACCGATCCCGACAAAGGCCTGGAACTTCTCAGGAGTAAAGGCTACATGTGCAAGATAGATAAAGTCATAGGAGTACAGATTCCCGATGATGTGGGCAGTCTCACAAAACTTCTGACTGATATGGAATCCATCAATATAAATATCGAATACCTGTATGTTTCATACAGCCGCGATTCTAAAACGCCTCTTGCTATTATGAAGGCCGCCGGTTATGCGGAAATAGAAGAATCTCTTAAGAGTAAAGGTTACACCATCATATAGTTATCATAAAAGCCGAGCTGTACGCCCGGCTTTTTTATAATCCCGTCCTATAATTTTTCTGCAATATCAAAGATCAGTCTTTCTGTTTTTTCCCATCCAAGGCACGGATCCGTTATGGACTTTCCATATATTCCTTCACCTATCTTTTGTGCCCCGTCTTCAATGTAGCTTTCGATCATAAGACCTTTTACTATTCCCCTTATCTCCTCGGAGCTTCTTCTTGAATGAAGAACATCATTTGCAATTCTGATCTGCTCCATATACTGCTTATTGGAATTGGCATGATTTGTATCTACTATGATGGCCGGGTTGCTGAGATTTCCCTTCTCATACTCCTCACAAACCGCCTTCAGATTTTCATAGTAATAATTCGGCTTGCAGTGACCAAGATTATCGATATATCCACGCATAATAGCATGTGCAAGCTTATTTCCCGGAGTTCTGACCTCCCAGCCTCTGTAAATGAAATCCTGCGGAGATTGTGCTGCAGTAATTGCATTCATCATAACCGACAGGTCTCCACTTGGAGGATTCTTCATTCCTACCGGAATTCCTACACCACTTGCTACTATTCTATGCTCCTGATCCTCAACGCTTCTTGCGCCTACCGCTATATATGACAAGAGATCCGACAGATATCTGTGGTTTCCCGGATAGAGCATCTCCTCAGCACAGGTAAACTTCGTTTCCCTGACAATACGTGTATGCATCTGCCTTATGGCCACAAGACCTTCAAGCATATCCTCATGTCCTTCCGGATTCGGCTGGTGGAGCATTCCTTTGTAGCCGGTACCCTTTGTACGCGGCTTATTTGTGTAAACTCTGGGAATAATGAATATCCTGTCCTTTACCTTCTCATA
>CAMOCO010000129.1 GCA_946610715.1 uncultured Clostridia bacterium
TGTCCGGCCTGATTTACGTCAGCGTCTTCCTCACTTTGTCCGGCCAGAACTGCATCTGTACCGCTGGCTGCCGTCATATCAGTTGCTTCGTCAGCCCGTACAGGAATCGAATACCCCTGCAGACAAGACAAAACAAGCGCTATGCTGAGTAAGACAGCCACTGCCCCTTTTAACCTTCTTTTTAACATGTCCCTCTCTCTCCTTATTTTTAGTGTCTTGTTCCTTAAATATTTTCGCACATAAATCATAGGTTATAGATATTTTAAATATATCACTTTACAAAAGACATTACAATTATTCGATTAAAATCAAATTAAGTTTTTAGCAATTAAGATTTTTGAATACCGGGATTAATAAAAGTGACAGTCCGCTATGGCGGGATTTCTTATAATTCCTTTTCGAAGGATGAAAACAAAACTGACGAATATATATTCAGGCCCGGCAATTCAATAAAGTTAAACAATAATCCTGCAGTAAATACAGGCCACATGATATAACTTATCAAAACATATCTATGATTTGCGGTATCTCCGTCTCCTGCGGCGAACCATAAGCATATGATAAATATCATGATAAAAAACGGCATAAGGGTTTTACACCATTTCTTCATTTTATCCCGGCTGTCCGCACCTTTAATTCCGCAGATTATCAGGAGCACCGTCAGGAGTAATCCTATATATCCGAAACCGATATTAAAATACTTAAAATATATTTCTGTCAGCTTCGGACTGCTGATAGCATAATTTCTGAAAATCCATCCGAAGTTGGTAACCACTTTTCCTTTCATTGCCGAGTCTGCAAAAAACGGAACAAAATACATAATTCCGAATTTATACAGGATCTCTCCCATTACTGCAACCTTTTCATTTTTCCACACAACCGAAGCCATTTCCATATAGAACTCTTCGGCTTTTTCCTTGCCTACTTTTCTCTGCAGCATAGGTGCAAATGTATACATGACATGATTATTGTGGGAATCAAAGACCTGTGCATCCTCTATACTTACAACCTCCTTCAGCTCATCCGAAAAATCATTATAATTTTCCGTCATATGAGGATATACAACTCTGTCCAGCAAAATGAACGGGAGGCTGGTCTCTATCCTGCCGTAATAACCCTTCTGCTGGGTCACCGAGTTTATTCCGAGATTGCTTACCATTGCAAGGAGCATAAGACCGAATACGATAATATACTTCTTAAATTCCTTTGTCTTAAACAGGTAAATGATTGAATATGCAGCTACAAATATGGTGAATGAATAGATTCTGTCTGCGCGGATTGCAAGCTCTATGAAAACCGCAATGAAGAATATGACACCATTCCTGATACTGCTTTTCTCCCGCGGAATCCGGACCAGCTGAGTCAGCGCCACCAGAAGTGCTGATAATGCAATGGAATCCGGCAGAATTGTAAAGGAGTGGCAAAGAACCATAGGTATAGTAAAAAGGTATAATGAAAATATCATTTCCTCTATGATTCCCTTTTGGTTCAATACCTTTTCATACAGGTAATGCCACATATAGAATATGGCAGCAATACAGAGTATTGACTGAAGTGCATACATAAAATAGTGATAAGATATTCCAAGATGATTTTGAAGGAATATCGCTCCCTTAATGATCAGCGGATAAAAAACTGTTCTATATTCATCCACCTTCATATTTGCACTTATGGAGATGTATTCCGGTGTATCGCCAAATCCCGGAACCATTCTCACATTTCGTACAGCCCAGATCATTCCCATCACTATCTGAACTGTCATCAATGAATAAACCAAATAATGTAATACTTTTAAAACTCTACTCTTCATTTATCAAAATACCCACTTACTCTGGATTTTAAAATTCACAAAATATAGCACAGTGTCGCAGACCGGTTTCATTAACCATGCAGGAATCCCTATTAATTCAAATAATGTAACACCGGCATTTGATATACATATATTAAGGATGCATAGTACAGCGAACTTTATGGCACTGCCTTTTTTCTTCGACTTAAAGACGATACGCCTGTTCATGATATAGTTACATACCGAGCTGAGCAGTCTTGCAGTAAACCCTGCTGTCCAATCCAGCCTTGCGATTCCGGTCATTCCGATTCCGGGTAAAATCAGGAACCTGAACAAATTAAAGAATAAATAATCTATAAGGAAGCTTAGTATGGATATTCCTGTATACCTGAAGAATGTGCCGAACAGAACTTTATATATCTTCCAGCTATCCTTAATGGGATTAAAATGTGACCCCTCATTATTTCCTTCATAAATCGTTTCTATCGGAAGGACTATATATTTATACTTCTTAACTGCCCACTCCGTAAGAACCCGCATTTCATATTCATATCGGTCACCGCTGATGGCACAGAGATCTTCAAGACTTTCCCGGTAGAATCCTCTAAGACCTGTCTGTGTATCGGGAACATATTCTCCGTAAAGCAGCTTAAATAAAATGCTGGTACATCTGTTCCCAAAACGGGATCTGAAGGGAATACCCTTTGCTTTATTTGAAAAATCCCGGCTTCCGATAAACATTACCTTATCACTATATTTTTCCCTGTCCGCCATAAGTCCGGCAAGCCGTAAACAGTCCTTAACAGTATGCTGTCCATCGGCATCGGCAGTAATAACACCGGTGCTTTGCGGCATTTCCCGCATCATATATTCAAATCCGGTTTTCAGGGCTTTACCCTTTCCGCCATTTACTTCCTGCCGAAGAAGGGTTACTCCCGGAATACTTCCGGCTTCACGAAAAATATCATTAAACTCCTCTCCCGATCCGTCGTCAACAATAATAACCTCTGCAAAACCGGCTTCAATCAGATCCTTTGCATATTGAATTAGTATTTTCTCCGGCTTATATGCCGGAATCAAAATCGTGGGATTCATAGGCTCTCCTTTTTATCTACAGCGACTTAATGCTTTGAAACCATGTTTCCAGTGCTTTCTGCTTGATTTCAGCCGTTACTGTAATATATTTGAGTTCCCCCATAAAGTGCCATTGTTCCGGCGATGTATCTTTCAAAATATAGTACAACTCATTCATTTCCTCCTTCGTACAGAAATGAGTGCACATTCCGTAACTACTCTCATCAATCCAATGTATGGTAGAATCATCTGTGTACATAAAGTTGGATATTAAAACAGTAGGTTTCGGTTTCATCGGACGGATGTACGTTGAGCATGACACAGTATCGAACACGATTTCTTTCACTTCCAACTCGCCATCAAGCCAGGCATCTCCGATCCTGTAGAAGCTGATCTCACATTCTCCGTCTGAAGTAAATTCCTCTATCTCAAAGGTGAGGTTCCCATCCTCATATATTCTGCTATAGATCTGAGGCAGTTCGGAAGTATTACCCTTCACCTTCTTCCATTCTCCTGCCGGTATAGGAATTTCCACATCATAATCCTCTATGATTCCTTCCTTCAGACCTATGGCATAGGACATGGACTCCCCGGTCCATAAATAGCCGAGTCCCCTAAGGTTTTCTAATCCGTACTTTGATGACATCTCATCCCAGAATGCGCCAATTGTCCGATACTGATCCTCATTCTGTATCGAAAAAACTCTGGAAATTCCATAAAAGAACTCTTCCTCCCGGTCTGAGGCCTTCCGGCATATTTCGGCAAACCGTGCGAGTTCATCAGGCTCAAATGTTATCTGCACATTTTTTTCATCAGCTCTATTTCTTTCATCCATTGCCTTAATGATCTGCAACTTTTCTTCATTCGAAGTAGTACCGAGTATTTTAAGATTATCCAGAAAGTCTACCGTTTTCGTCGGTTTTTCAACCCAGTACCACTCACGAAAAAGATCCGGATAAAACTTTCCGTTAAAGGTAAGCTCTCCTGAAATATATACAAATCTCGGAAATAAAGCTCCCCTGCTTATTACACTAAAAGCATCTCCATCCTCCAGCCAAAGTATGATATGCCCTCTGCTAATTATCAGATTTTCAATTCTTACGGACATTCTCCATGCCTCCTCATTTTACCAACGACTTCAGATACTCTTCAACATTCAAATATCCTCTAAATCATTACTTATTTTTTCTGCCTTAAGATCTATGTCGGTTGTTGCCCTA
>CAMOCO010000130.1 GCA_946610715.1 uncultured Clostridia bacterium
GCTCAGAATACCTGACTTTTTCAATTGCCTTCTTTATATCCGTATCCTTCCTATAATTTATTCCTTCCGAAGCAATAAAAAAAGCTTTCTCATATTCAGTGTATTTAGATAACTGAACAGTGAAAAAGCTTTTTTTAATTCATATTAAAGTGCTTAAATCCTAGTGTTTTAGCCGTTATCCGTACTCCTGCCGGTCCAGTCAAATGGAGTCTGCTGATATACGTAGTAATTAAGCCAGTTTGTATAAAGTGTGTTTGCATGGCATCGCCAGGACTTGACCGGCTCCTTGTCGGGATCGTTATCAGGATAGTAATTAACCGGAATATCGGGATTGATACCTTTTTCCAGGTCTCTATGGTATTCCTGATCAAGCGTAAGAGTATCATATTCAGGATGTCCGGTAATAAAAATATTCTTACCATCATCTCCCACAATGATATAAGGGCCGCATTTCTCGGAATCAGCCAGAACTGTAAGATTCGGATTTGATCTGACCGCTTCTGCATCAATTCCCGTATAACGCGAATGAGGTGCAAGGAATCTGTCATCAAAACCTCTTACCAGTTCTCTGCTCCTGTGTACAGTATAATGATCATATATACCTGATAGCTTCTTTGGAAGCTCATGCTTCTTAATTCCGTAGTGATAATAAAGGCCTGCCTGAGCCCCCCAGCAGATATGAAGTGTAGATGTTACATTTTCATATGCCCAGTCCATGATTTTTGTAAGCTCGTCCCAGTATTCCACTTCCTCAAATTCCATTTTTTCCACCGGTGCCCCGGTGATGATCATACCATCCCACTTACGTTTTTTTACTTCACGAAAATTCGAATAAAATCTTTCCAGATGTTCCCTGGATGTATGCTTACTCTCATAAGAAATCGTTCTTACAAATGTTATATTGACCTGAAGCGGTGTATTTGAAAGGCTCCTCAGCAGCTGAAGTTCAGTATCCTCCTTAAGCGGCATAAGATTCAGGATCAGAATATCTATTGGTCGGATATCCTGACTGTTTGAACGGGTCTCATCCATCACAAAAATATTTTCATCTTCCAATATTTTCTTTACCGGTAAATCATTATCGATTCTGATTGGCATATTGTATCACCTCTGATGTATTTTATAGATGATTGGGAATTCGGGCATCCACCGATGATTACATTTCAAGGAAATCCTCTTTGATAATTACATTTCAAGGAAATCCTCTTCGGTGATTATTGGAACTCCCAATTTTTTTGCATTCTTATTCTTAGAAGAATTGGAGTTAATATCATTATTGATAAGATAATCTGTTTTGGTGCTGACTGACCCGGATACCTTACCGCCTCTATCTTCTATAACCTTCTTAAGCGCGTCCCTATTTGGGAAACTAACCAGCGATCCGGTGATAACGAAGGTTTTTCCGGCCAGATCCTGAGGACTGCTGTTTTCCTCTATTACAAAAGTAACTTCCTCAAGAAGTCTGTTTATCTCATCTCTGTTTGATTCTTTTGACATATAGCTCTTGAAATCATGAGCTATAACCTCGCCCAATCCTTCGATCTCACATATCTCTTCCTCTGTTGCATTCATGATCTTTTCGAAATCATTTGAAAATGCTTTAACTATGAGCTTGGCATTTGCAACTCCAATGCCCGGTATACCAAGTCCGTACAAAAAACCGGCCATTGAACAGTTCCTTGATGCTTCAACTGAACTTAAGATTTTATTATAAGACTTTTCTCCAAAGCCTTCAAGTTCAACTATTTTATCCCTGTACATAGACAGTTTATATATATCCGATAAATGATGCAGAAAGCCTTCGGAAATGAACTTCTCCAATGTTGCTTCTGAGATGCCGTCGATATTCATAGCATTTCGTGAGACAAATAGTGAAAACAGCTTTATATTCTTGGCCGGGCAGTCCGGATTAATGCAAATGAGTGTTTCCGTATCATTCTCACTTTTTATCTCAGTACTGCCTCCGCAGGCCGGACATTTGTCAGGAATTGTAAATCTTCCCGATCTTGTCAGGTTCTCCGAAATCTGCGGAATTATCATATTTGCCTTATAAACTTTGATCCTGTCTCCGATTCCCAGCTGCATGTCCTTAACATAGCTGATATTGTGCAGACTTGCTCTTCTTACTTCGGTACCTTCCAGATCCACAGGGTCAAATATGGCAACAGGATTGATGAGACCTGTTCTGGACGGACTCCATTCAATTTCCGTAAGAGTTGTTTCCGCCTGTTCATCAGCCCATTTAAAGGCAATAGCATATCTCGGATATTTGGAAGTAACTCCAAGGCTTTTACCATATGCCACATCCTCGAGGTCAAGCACCAGACCGTCAGAAGGAAAATCATTGTTGCCGAGTTTTTCGGAGAATTCCGTAATTGCCTCTCCGAGACTTTCTCTGTTTACTTTCTTATATTCAACAACCTGAAATCCAAGATCGCTGAGAAAAAGAAACCTTTTTTCAAATGAGTTTTCGAAGCTGTCAAACAGCTCATTATCTTCGGGGTCAACCATTGAAAATGCAAAAAATTTTACATTTCTTTTAGCGGTTATTTCAGAGTTAAGCTGTCTTACTGAGCCACTGCAAAGATTTCTGGGATTCTTATATTTTGCATCGATATCAGGAATCGCACTGTTTATCTTCTCAAAATCAGAATAACTTATAACTGCCTCTCCTCTTATCACGAGTTTTCCCTTGTAGGATATTTTAAGCGGAATATTCTTGAAGGTTCTTGCATTTGCGGTAATAACCTCTCCTACCTCACCATTACCTCTGGTAACCGCTTTTACCAGTTCACCGCTTTCGTAAGTAAGTACAACTGTAAGACCATCCATCTTCCAGGAGAGAAGTCCTTCCTGATCTCCCAGCCAGTCTGCCAGCACATCCCTGTCCTTTGTCTTGTCCAGTGAGAGCATAGGTTCCGGATGTTTTTCCTTGGGAAGTTCACTTACAACCTCATATCCGACATTTACAGTAGGCGAATCGGAAAATGTAATTCCCGTATCCTTTTCCAATTGTACAAGCTCATCATAAAGCTTATCATATTCAAAATTACTCATGATCTCTCTATCCTCGGCATAGTAAGCTTTGGAAGCTTTATTTAAGAGATCCACCAGTTCACGCATTCTATCCTTCATCCCATTACATCCTTTAAAATAATATGTTTTATCCCGTTATTTTACATCTTCTCCTTAATTCCGTCATTTCCTCCCCGGAGAGTTGTCTATATTCACCCGGCTCGAGATCTCCCAGCATGATATTCAGCACCCTGACCCTGTTCAGGTATACTACCCTGTAACCGAAATACTCACACATTCTTCTGATCTGCCTGTTAAGTCCCTGCGTTATAATAATCCTGAAGGTATTCTGCCCCTGTTTTTTTATCTTACAGGGTTTAGTCACCGTATCCAGTATGGGAACCCCGGACTGCATTCCTTTAATGAAATCAGCGGTTATGGGTTTATTTACCCTGACGACATATTCCTTTTCATGATTATTTCTGGATTTTTGGATTGCATTGCTGAGATCACCATCATTGGTAAGAAGGAGAAGCCCACGTGAATCCTTGTCCAGCCGTCCTATATAACTGACCTTCTCGGGAAATGTCACCTTCCTGAATATACTGTCTTTATCCGCCTCAAATGAAGTACACACCTGCCCCAGCGGTTTATTATAAGCATATACAACCTTTGATTCGGCAGGAGTTACAGGCTTTCCGTCCAGTGTTACCTTCTGCCCGGCATTTACCATACTGCCTTTTTCTGCAGTTACTCCGTCAATCATAACTCTGCCTGCCGCCACAGCCTCGTCAGCTTTACGCCGGGACAGAAGTCCTGATTCACTGATATATTTATTTATTCTTACAGCATCATCTGACATATTATTATTCCCATAGTAGACATTATTATTAAGCATTTAGATAAATTCAATACATCCTATTATATATTTAAAAACAGTATTTTTAAACAAAAATAAATCAAAATTAAATTATAC
>CAMOCO010000131.1 GCA_946610715.1 uncultured Clostridia bacterium
AATGAGATGAAAGCATTATTTATAGGCGGAACAGGTACAATCAGTACCGCGATTGTAAAAAGACTGGCAGAGGAACTGGGCTGGGAAGTGTGGCTTCTTAACAGAGGGAACAGAAAAGATGTTGTTCCCGAGGGAGTTCATCAGATTATTTGTGACATTTCCGATGAAGAAGATGCAAAGAAAAAGCTGGAAGGTATGGAATTTGATGTGGTCGGAGAGTTCATCGGATTCACACTCGATCAGGTTGAAAGAGATTACAGGCTTTTCAAAGGAAAGACAAAGCAGTATATTTATATTAGCTCTGCATCTGCTTACAATAAGCCGGCTGCAAATTATATAATTACCGAAGGAACCACTCTGGCAAACCCGCACTGGGAGTATTCCAGAAATAAGATTAAATGCGAGGAATTCCTCATGAAAAAATATCGTGAGGAAGGATTCCCGGTTACTATCGTAAGACCAAGCCATACCTATGATGAGAGAAATGTTCCTCTCGGTGTTCATGGCAAGAAGGGATTCTATCAGGTAATAAAGAGAATGCAGGAGGGAAAGCCTGTTATAATTCAGGGTGACGGCACTTCTCTCTGGACAGTGACCTTTAACAAGGATTTTGCTATAGGATATACAGGTCTTATGGGTAACAGACATGCCATCGGAGAAGCATTCCAGATAACAGGAGATGAAACTCTTACATGGAATCAGATCTATCAGACCATTGCGGATGCTCTCGGAGTAGAGCTTAAGGCATATCATGTTGCATCTGATTTTCTCAGTGCTGTGGGAGATAAATATGGGTTTGACTTTGAGGGCAGCCTGACGGGAGATAAATCTGTCTCAGTTGTATTTGATAACAGCAAGCTGAAAAGGGTTGTCCCTGATATGAAAACCACTGTAAGATTTGATCAGGGAGTAAGGATAGCACTTGATTATGTGCTGTCACATCCGGAGTGTCAGGTTCCCGATCCGGAATTTGATGAGTGGTGCGATAAGGTTATAGAGAAGCTGGAAGAGCTTAAGAAGAGTCTGTAAGAAAACAGTAAGAATTTGTAAAAAGTGACTTCGAAACATGAGTTTATGAATCAAAACGGAGGTGGGTAATTGAGTATCGAATTAAGTAAAATGCCGAAATTGGGATTTGGTCTGATGAGACTTCCGGAAAAAAACGGAGCCGTTGATATTGACCGTGTATCGGAAATGGTTGATAAATATATGAAAATGGATAAGAGGTATTTTGATACGGCTTATGTATATCATGGCGGTAGATCCGAAGTTGCGGCAAGGGAAGCGCTTGTTAAGCGTTATCCCCGTGACAGCTTTATGCTTGCGACAAAGCTTCCGGCATGGGAAATCAAGCAGGAAAGTGATGTAGAAAGAATATTTAATGAACAGCTTGAGAGAGTGGGAGTTGATTATTTTGATTTCTATCTGCTGCATTCCATTGAAGACGGCAATAATTATGACACTTACGTAAAATATGACTGCTTCAGCTGGGGCGTAAAGAAGAAAGAAGAAGGAAAGATAAAGCATTTCGGATTTTCTTACCACGGAAGTCCGGAACTCCTGGAAGAAATACTGGATGCTCACCCGGAGGTTGAATTTGTTCAGATTCAGCTTAATTATCTTGACAGAACCAATCCTGTGGTAAGATCTGAAGCACTATATAATATTCTTCATGAGAGAAATATACCTATTGTTGTTATGGAACCTGTAAGGGGAGGAATGCTGGCAAGCCTGACACCCGATCAGGAGGCAAAATATAAGGCTTTAAGACCTGATAATTCAATTGCTTCATGGGCTCTCAGATATGTTGCTTCACTCCCGGGAGTTATGACTGTATTATCCGGAATGTCAAATGAAGAGCAGATGGATGATAATATTAAAACCTTTACTGATTTTGAGCCTATAACAGAGGAAGAGATGAGGGTGATAAATGAGGTGACAGAGGAGATACTCAGTATTCCTCAGATTGGTTGTACATCATGTAAATACTGTACACCGGGTTGCCCGATGAGTATCAGTATTCCGGATGTATTCAGAACAATTAATACTTTAAGACGTTATCCTGATGACTGGAGATCTAAAAATTTCTATTCGGGACTTATAACAAGAAGCGGAAAGGCATCGGATTGTATTGCCTGTGGACAGTGTGAGGGAGTCTGTCCGCAGCATCTAGACATTATTGACCTTCTTAAGGAAGCTGCCGATATACTGGATAAGGCCTGACCGTTATGACAGAGGGGCTGTCGCTTTAGATGATTAAATCATCAGGGCGAAGCCCCTTTTTTATTGAAATACGCATGCAGTCAAAACTATTCTGTATTGGAATATGCATGCAGTCAAAACTATTCTGTATTGAGATTTTTAAATGTATGAGTTAACATTACATATATCATAAGAGGGATGATTTATTATGTTCGGAGGCTGTTTTGAAAGAATATACCTTATTTGCAAAAGTTTATGACGAAATGATGGACAGGATTCCCTATGAGGATTGGAAACAGTATCTTATGATGCATATGTATCGTGTGGGAGTTCCCGCATGCGGACATATTGCGGAAGTAGGATGCGGCACCGGAACCATGACCGGACTCCTTTCGGATGAAGGATTTAAAATGACTGGGATTGATCTTTCGGAAGATATGCTGAGGATAGCTGAAGCAAGGCAGAAGCAAAAGGAAAAGAACCGTATAGAGTATATCTGTGCCGATATGAGGGATTTCAGCCTTCGGGAAAAGCAGGATGCCGTTATCAGCGTAGGAGACAGTATGAATTATCTGTTATCCGAAGAGGATTTGACGGCGGCTTTCATTTCAGTTAAAAAATGCCTTAAACCGGGAGGTGTGTTCATATTTGATCTTAAGACTGATTATTTCTTTGGTAATGTTCTGGATGGCCATACTTATAGAGACAGATACAATGATTTTTTATGTATCTGGAAGAATGTTTATAACAGACAAAACAGGATTCATGAATATCATCTTAGATTTAAGAGCAGAGATAGAGAGCTGAACGAATATAGAGAGGTTCACAGGCAGAGAGCGTTTTCCGCAGATGAGATCATCCGTTCCGCGAAAAAAGCAGGATTTACCCGGGGACGGGCTTACGGAGCATTTACCTTTGATAAGCCTGTGAAAAACAGTGAGAGGTGGTATATTATACTGATTAACAGTGAGGTATAAGGAAAAAGAGAAAGGTACAGGGGGATTTATGGGTTATAATTTTTATGGATGGAGAGAGGCAATAGTTGCGCCGGTAAATAATGAGTATGAGGGGATAGATAATCCCAGGATGCTTTATGAAGCACTGAGGCATATCTGGTGTGAATATACCTGTGCGCCACGACTCAGGAGTGAATGGAGTGAAGAAAATATCACGCTGGGACAATGCTCTATAACGGCATTTCTTGTGCAGGATATATTTGGCGGTGAGGTATACGGCATTCCGAGAGAAGGCAGAAATTTTCATTGCTACAATGTTGTAGACGGTCACACCTTTGATCTGACAAGTGAACAGTTCGGTGATGAGGTACTAAGCTATGAGAATAATCCTATCCAGAATAGAGAAGAGCATTTTAAGAAGACCGAGAAGTTTGAGCGATATGTATTTCTGAAGAAAGAGCTTAAGAATTATCTGATAGGACATGTTCCCACTGGACTGCCGGGAGGCTTCTTTATTTACAGAAATGATTCTGCGGAGAAGATTCTGTTTGCTGAAGAAAATATCATTAAAATGTATGGGTGTGAGACACTTGATGAGTTTCGTAAGTTTGTGGGGAATTCATTCAGAGGGATGGTTCATCCCGAAGACCTGGTTAAAGTGGAGAACCAGATTCAGGCACAGACCATGTATGGTGAAAAACGCCATGATTATGTAAGATACAGGATTATCACAAAGCAGGGTGAAATAAAATATATCGA
>CAMOCO010000132.1 GCA_946610715.1 uncultured Clostridia bacterium
TAGGCGACTACGAAATGCCGGTCTACGGCGAAGACGACATAAAAGAACGTAGAGCAGGGTTATCAAACTTCTTGGAGGAGATGGGCTGGTAAAGCGCTCAGCAAGAAAGGCAAATTTATGAACCTTTTACGATTATCAATTTTCAATTTAAAGAAGAATAAGAAGGAAGCAATAGCAGTTGCTTTCCTGACTATGATCACATCCCTGATGCTGGGCATATTCATCGCAAATGTTTTCGGAATGCATAAGATTTTCGATAACAGCTTCAAACGTTCCGGCTGTGTAAATACTATGGTGCTCATAGATGAAGATAAGTACCGTGATGAATATACGGAGATCCTTGAAGATAACTATAATGTATCAGATCTAAAGATGGGAAGAATCATATTTGCTGTTCCTGTAGATACAATATATAAGAATGGCGAGGTTATGTCTTACAATCTCCTTTTCGTAAATGAAAAAACGGAAAGAAAGATTGAGAACTTTGTTAAGAAAGATTCACTTTCTGAGGCTGAGATCAGTAAACTCGAGCATCCGATATGGCTGCCTATTTACTTTGAGATAGGGCAGGATTATAAACCGGGAGATCAATTTATCATTACAAATAACGGCAAGCAGTATCCGATGGATATAGCCGGTTTTTATGAAACGGGACTCAACTCGACGGATGGTTATGGATATAAATGTGTCATTTCGGATGAGGATATGGATCTGTTTTCTCTTATATTCAACAGCGGTTACGGACAAGTTGCCACAGGTCTTTACTTTAATTCAGAGAGTGACTTTAACTATAATGAATATATTACAAAATGTGAGGAAACATCTTTTGAAAAGATAAAAACCGATTCATACCTTTTTGATTATAAAACGGAAAAAAAGAGTGAAGAGAACTTCCTGAATATTTTTATGTACCTTATTGCAGCTATCTCTATAATAACTCTTCTTGCATCTGTTTTTATGATAAGAAATAAGATTGCTAATGATATAGAAGATCAGATGCAGAGTATAGGTGTTCTTGAGGCATTAGGTTACAGGTCTCATGAAATATCACTTTCATATGTATATGAATATGTGATTTCCGCCGGAATAGGATCACTTATAGGCCTTGCACTTGCGATAGCTTCTTCATCTTTCGTAAAGTCCGGAGTTCGTGTGATGCTTGGGCGTGAAGTAGAGGGAGAAGTAAGTTTTCTGAATATGGTTTTATCATCCATAGCTGTCATAGCAGTGGTAGTTATAATGGCACTTCTCAGAGCACGCAGGGTTAAAAAATATCCACCGGTAATTGCTTTTAGAAAAGGAATTAAAACACATAGTTTCAGAAGAAATCCCTTCCCTTTGGATAAGACTAAGAATATAAATCTCAGACTGGCATTAAAGGGGCTTATCGGAGATATTAAATCTAACATAGGAATGGCAGTTTGTATTATCACAGCCGGAATACTTATGACTTTCGGTGTTCTGACGGTAGACTTTTTCAAGAATGGTACAGATGGGCTTGTATCACTTATGGCATATGATCTTCATCCGGTATATGTGTCGCTTGCAAATGGTGTTGATCCGGCTGAGTTTAGAGAAGAGTTACTTAAGCAGGAAGGCGTCAGGAAATGTCTTATGACATATGGACTGGATGATGTAAATGTAGAAGGAACTGAAGAGGTCGGAAATACCGTAGTTTATGATGACTTTGCTGATGCAGAGAGTGTTGAGCCGAGTGAGGGAAGATGCCCGGAGCATTATAATGAGATAATGATATCCACTGCCAGAAGTAAATATATGAATCTTGGAGTCGGTGACAGTATAGTTATAGAAAAAAACGGAATGGAAAGAAGCTATGTAATAACCGGAATCATTAGTTCCATGATGAATAGTTATCGCAATGTTTATATGACATCAGATGGTTATAAATGGCTTATGGGAAATATAACACCCAATACTCTTGTGGTATATCTTGAAGATGATGTGGATAAAGAAGCATTTGTGGATAAGCTGCAGCAGAGTTACGGAGGTGCATCAAGTGCTATTACAGACGACGGTGTAACTGAGGAAAAGACAATCGGTGGAACATCAGAGGCAGATGATTTTGAAGCCCGGATACAGGCGATTGCAGATAAAAAGATGGACATACTTCTTAATCAGTACGGTGTAACCGATGTTGACTATACAATCCGCATAGGTGATAAGATCATAAGCGGTAACAGTAATAAACATATGATCAAGAATGTTACAAACTGGGATGGTATGGTCAACGTTCAGATGGCATCAATTGCCGAAAGCGTTAAGCTCATGTCTATATTTGCCGTGATACTTGTCACTATCGTAGTAGCTGTAATACTTGGAATAATTACTTCGTCAAATGTAAAGAGACAGAGGCAGAGCCTCGGAATCATGAAGGGTCTCGGGTACTCTTCAAAGGATCTCATGACTCAGATGGCGCTTAAAATTATGCCGGTTACGATAGTTTCGGTAATTATATCAGGCTTTTTGGGGATAGTAGTGAATAAGATATTCTGGATGTCCGGTTTCGGCTCTATAGCAAAGACAAATGTACCTGTACTTATAGTCATGGAAATACTCCTTGTGGCATTCTGCTACATCGTAACCTATATCAGTGCAGGCAAGGTTAAGAAGATATCTGTAACAGAGCTTATGACAGAGTAAAAAAGGATAGAAGATATGAAAATGAATGGACTTAGTAAAATATTAGGTATAGCCACAGCTGTTGGAATAGTTGGTGCAGCGGCAGTGATGGGTAGTGGTGTGGTAAGTGCGAATTCAGCGAGTGAAAGAGAAACCGGCGAATTGGAAGATACTGTGAATGTATGTGAATATCCAAATGGTTTTCTCGAAGCAGAGAGAGCTATGGAATCTTCGGAGCAACACATCTACGGCATCGGTTCTGTAAGTAAGATGTATGCCACAACTGCGGTAATGCAGCTTGTTGAAGAGGGAAAGGTAGAGCTGGACGGACCGGTAACGGATTATATTCCGAATTTCAGAATGGTTGATGAAAGGTATAAGGATATTACAGTAAGAATGCTTATGAACCATACTTCCGGAATTATGGGTTCCACGCAGACTAACGGCATGTTATATCTGGATAATGACACATCTAATCATGATGAACTTCTGGATAATATGTCGAAGCAGCGCCTTAAGGCAGACCCGGGCAAATATGCCTCCTACTGCAATGATGGGTTCAGCCTGTTGGAGATTATAGTAGAAGAAGTTACGGGTATGTCCTTCACTGATTATATAGAGAAAAATATTGTGGCAAAGACCGGCGGAGAGAGTACCGGCACGGCAGAAAATCTTTTCGGAAATGAAAACCTTGTGCCGCCTGTTACAGCAGACAATAAAGAGTATGAACAGTTTTATTGTATGGAGTATGGAGCAGGCGGATTATTCTCTACATCTTCAGATGTTGCAAACTTCGGAGCTGCATTTTTCAAGGGAGATAATTCCCTGCTTTCCGAGACATCAAAGGAAATGATGGCAACACGTTGGAGTACGGATGAGTTTAAGGATGACAATGGCCTCGGATGGGACTTCGTAGAGCTGCCCGGATATGAAGAAGCCGGAGTAAAGGTCATTGGTAAAGGTGGAGATGTTATATATGATCATGCCATGCTTTTGGTTGCACCCGACGAGCAGATCAGCGTTGCCGTAACTTCTAACGGAGGAAACAGTGCACTTAATGCTATGCTTGCATCAGAACTTCTTAAAGAGGCTTTGAAGGAAGAAGGGATAGAAGTAAATGACCCGGAGATGAGGAATTTTGAAATGGTTTCGGATATTCCCGAAGAGTACCTGAAATATGAAGGCTGGTATTCATATAGAACCGAAGCAGTAGGTGGAGTTCTGAAGGTTACATTTCCCGATAAAAAATACATGCATGTAGAAGAGGTCGGAAT
>CAMOCO010000133.1 GCA_946610715.1 uncultured Clostridia bacterium
CCGCCGATTCTATGCAGGTTTATAAAAGAATGAATATAGGAACTGCAAAGATAAAACCTGAAGAAATGCAGGGAGTTCCGCATCATCTTATAGATGTGCTGGAACCTGAGGAACCTTTTAATGTAACTGTCTTTAAAAAGCTGGCTGAAGAGGCTGTTGAAGATATTTTAAGCAGAGGAAGAATTCCTATTGTAGCAGGAGGAACCGGATTCTATATTCAGGCACTTCTCTATGGGATTGATTTTTCGGAAGAGAAAGATGACGGATATAGAGATAAATTAATGAATATTTCAAATGAAGAAGATGGAGCAGATAAGCTCTATCAAATGCTCATGACGGTTGACCCGGAATATGCCGAGATAACCCATAAGAATAATGTGAAGAAGGTTATAAGGGCACTTGAATTCCATCACTATAACGGTTATCCTATTTCACTGCATAATAAAAGAGAACATTCAAAAGAGTCCCGGTATGATTCTCTATATTTTGTCCTTACCATGGACAGGGAGAAACTTTATGACAGAATTGATAAAAGAGTAGATATTATGATAGAACAGGGTCTTGTGGAAGAGGTTAAAGGACTTGCAGAAGGCGGACTGGATGACAGATATATATCCATGCAGGGAATCGGATATAAGGAAATATATGATTATCTAAATGGGAATTGCAATCTGGAGACAGCTGTAAGTACCATCAAGCTGAATACAAGACATTTTGCAAAACGTCAGCTTACCTGGTTCAGAAGAGAAAAAAACGTAATCTGGATCGATAAGGATCAGTATAAATCTGATAATGAAATAGCTGAAATGATCAGTCGTGAGTGGGAGGCATTTTATAATGACAGATAATAGTTTTCTCAGAGATTTTTATTTGGAACAGGGAATATCAAAAGAAGCCATAGATCTTTGTATAGAAGTAGAAGATGGCCTTAAATCCCGTTTTGATGAAATAGACAGTATTGCAGAATATAACCAGCTTAAAGTGCTTCGTGCCATGCAGAAGAACCGCCTTGCTGAGGATCATTTATACGGATCCACCGGTTACGGTTATACAGATACAGGAAGAGACACCATAGAAAAAATCTATGCAGATGTATTTAATACAGAGGACGCACTTGTGAGACCACAGATAACGTGTGGAACTCATGCGCTTTATGTGGCACTTTCGGGAAATCTGAGACCGGGGGATGAGATGCTGTCTATAGCAGGAAAGGTATATGATACTCTTCAGGGAGTTATCGGAATCAGACCTGAAGTGGGATCCCTTGCAGAGTTCGGCATTACATATAGTGAGGTTGAACTTACATCCGAAGGCGGATGGGATTTTGAAGGGATCAGAAAAGCGCTTCAGAATGAAAAAGTGAAACTTGTGGAAATCCAGCGATCCAAAGGTTATGATACAAGACCGTCACTGACTGTCGATCAGATTGGTGAAGCCATAAGATTTGTTAAGAGCATCAGAAATGATGTGGTCATTATGGTAGATAACTGTTATGGGGAATTTGTTGAGATAAAAGAGCCTTCCGATGTGGGAGCAGATATGATAGTCGGTTCGCTTATCAAAAATCCGGGAGGCGGACTTGCCCCTATAGGCGGATATATATGCGGAACCCATGAATGCATAGAAAAGGCTGCTGCCAGACTTACAACGCCCGGACTGGGTAAAGAAGTTGGGGCTTCTCTCGGAGTTACCAGACAGATTGCACAGGGGCTTTTCCTTTCGCCTACTGTTACGGCTGCAGCTGTAAAAGGAGCTGTTTTTGCTGCCGGAGTATTTGAAAAACTTGGATATACGGCGATTCCTTCTTCATCAGAGAAGAGAGCGGATATTATTGAGTCTGTTATCCTGGGTTCACCGGAGCTCCTTATAGCATTTTGTGAGGGGATACAGAGCGCGGCACCTGTGGACAGCTATGTTAAGCCGGAACCATGGGCAATGCCGGGATATGACAGTGAGGTTATAATGGCTGCGGGAGCTTTCATTTCCGGAGCATCAATCGAATTAAGTGCCGATGGACCGCTCAAGGAACCATATGCCGTTTATTTTCAGGGAGGACTAACATTTCCACATGCCAAACTGGGAATCATCACTGCAGCTGACAGAGTAATGAAGGCATCTGTAAATAAGTCACTGTAAAGGAATTCTTAATATAATTTGGATAAATTATATGTTATAATGGCTCTGGTTGAAATGTGGTTTCAATCTCATGTCCATTAGAAAAATATAAATGAATAAATTACGAATTGCCGATATGGCATCCAGCGAAAAACCTGTGGAAAAGCTTATGGAATATGGTGCGGAATTCATGTCTGATGCTGAACTTCTGGCTATAATTCTAAGGTGCGGTACCAGAGAGATGAGTGTTATCCAGCTTGCCCAGCTGATCCTCAACAGCCATCCGGTCTATAAGGGACTGAGTGGTCTTAATTATATGTCCCTGAAGGAGCTTACTGATATAAAAGGGGTTGGCAGGACGAAGGCAAGTCAGATTGCCGCTCTTACCGAAATATCCAGAAGAATGGCCAGCAGAGCATTTAAGAGTGATGTATCACTGAATGATGCAGACTCCGTTGCTGCGTATTTTATGGAGAAAACCAGATATCTCACCACGGAAAGAGTGTATGCACTATATATGACTTCAGCAAATTCTGTTATTCGTGAGGTGCTTCTTACCACAGGAACCGTAAACAGTTCTCTCATTTCACCCAGGGAGATATTTCTTGAGGCATTGAAATGTGATGCTGTTTCAGTGGTGATCATACATAATCACCCCTCCGGAAATCCGGAACCAAGCATAGAAGATGTTGCTGTATCAAAAAATATAAAAAAATACGGGGATGACCTTGGAATTAAACTTCTTGATCATATCATAATAGGTGATAAAAGATTTGTGAGCCTGAGGAGTCTCGGTATGCTTTAAATACGGAGTGTGAACCGCTTTGAAATTTAATTGGAACAAAGATATAAGTCCAAAATATCTTTATCTTGCACTATCGGTTATCTGTATAGTGCTTATTGTGCTGTCTGCATTTATGCCGGATGCCCTGAGACCTGTCAGGAGTCTTACCGGAAAGCTTATAGTGCCGCTTCAGAAGGGCGTCAATAATATAGGCGAATATGTAGATGAGAAGCTTCAGGTATTTGGTGATATTAAAGAATTAAAAGAAGAAAATGCAGAACTTAAGGCCAGAATCAGTGAGTATCAGAAGGAACTGAGTCAGAATCAGGCTGAACTTACTGAACTGGCTGAGCTTAGAATGCTTTATAATCTGGATGATCTTTATCCCGATTATGAAAAGACAGGAGCCAGAGTTTTTTCGGTATCAGGCTCCAAATGGTTCAATGAATTTTATATCGATAAAGGACTGAATGACGGAGTATATGAAAACTGTAATGTCCTTTGCGATAACGGACTTCTCGGTATTGTTACCGAATCCTATCCGGATTATGCCAAGGTCAGGGCTATCATCGATGATCATTCATATATTACCGGAGAGATAGGAGTAGACGGTACAATATGTAATGTTGAAGGAAGTCTCCAAAGTATGGAAAATGGTTACATTCTGGGCGTTGACATTGATAAAAATGCAAACATTGTTCAGGGTGACAGAGTTATTACATCAAATGTATCCGACAGATTCCTCTACGGTATCACTATCGGATATGTCATTGACATTTCAAATGATTCCAATAACCTTACAAAAACAGCCAAGATTGCACCCAGTGTTGATTTTTCGGAGATTAAGGATGTGTCTGTAATCCTTGAACGTAAACAGGAAATAGGACAGCAATGAAAAGAGTTATTACAATTCTAATTTTAATAATCATATCATTTCTGCTTCAGACTACCGTTCTTTCTTTTCATAATGCATCAGGATATTCTCCGAATCTTCTG
>CAMOCO010000134.1 GCA_946610715.1 uncultured Clostridia bacterium
TGCCTCGTTTCAATTTAAAGCTCTAATCATTAATATACTGAACACTTCATCAAAAGTAGAATTCTGCTTAAGGCAATATTGATACCATATCACGGTCTTCTGCAAATCCGTAATTCAATAACTGTCATAAAAATCAAACTGATTACCGGCCATACATATCCTGTGATCAGAAACAAAATTTCGGGTTTCATACTATCATTCATACCTAAGACCATAAAACCGCATAATACGATTGCAGCAAACATCATAAATGCAAAAATTAATGCAACCACGAAAAATGATATTTTTAGACCAACTCCGGACTTATTCATGTCGCAGATTCTGGTTTTTAAAAAGCACTTATATCCTACAATCATGAATCCAAAATAAATCGCAATGCCTATAATATATAAAATTGCATTATATGTATAGATACTGCCGCTGAAAATGATACCCGAATAATCTCCGTTATATGTTCTTCCTGTCATCTGGATTAAGGCTGCTACTGCCGCCACAACTGTGGAAAGTAGTAAGTATAACACCTCCGCTCCGATGATTTTCAATTCTTTTTTCATATCAACTACCTCAAGTTTTGCCCCCTTTTACAAGTTCCATATATTCTTTATAAGAAATACTTTCTCCACCCATACTTTCAAGGTGGTCCGTATGGAACTGACAATCAATCATCCTGAAACCCTGTTCCCGAAGCATTTCTGCAAGACCTATTAATGCCAGCTTGGATCCGTTCTCAATATCAGTGTACATACTTTCACCAAAAAAACATTTGTTTAAAACCACACCATAGAGACCTCCGGCGATACTTCCATCAACAACCGCTTCAACGCTCATTGCATATCCTTCATCATGAAGTCTGATATACGCTTCCTCCATATCATCCGTAATCCAGGTTTCCTCAAATCTCTTCATCCTGCATCTATGAATCGTATCCGAAAAATCTCTGTTCACCAAAACGCTTATCTTATGTTTTTTCATATACTTTCTCATAGAATGGGAAATGTGTATTTTTTCGGGTCTGATGATATATCTCTCCTGTGGGCACCACCAGAGTATAGGATCATATTCATACCACGGGAAGATTCCATAGGAATATGCCAGCACAAGTCTTTCAACTGACAAATCCCCGCCCACAGCCAATAGTCCGTTTTCCTCTCCCAGACCCGGATCCGGGAACCATATATTATTGTCCAGTCGGTAAATAGCCATTCAATTATTCTATATCAACCATGAACTCATCATTTTGAGCGGAAAGAGTTATTCTTCCTCCGTTCTTTAGTTCACCAAACAGGATACTGTCAACAAACAGAGGTTTAATCTCATTTCTTATAACCCTTTCAACCTCTCTTGCTCCATATTCCTCGTTGATTCCTTTCTTCTTGATCAGATCAGATGCGCTGTCACTTACATCAAGTGAAATCCCTTTCGCATCCAGCATCAGCTTCAGCTCTGACAGCTTCTTCCTGATAATAAGATTCGCCATTTCATCATTCATGCTGTTAAATATCACCACTTTGCTCAGGCGGTTACGAAATTCAGGCTTGAAGGTCTTTTTCACATCCTCCATCATGACACTTCTGTCTTTTCTTTCGCTCTGAAATCCTATTGTATTTTTTCCGACCTTATCTGCTCCGATATTTGATGTCATGATAATTATTACATTTCTGAAATCAGCTTTCCTGCCCTGATTATCTGTAAGTGTTGCATAATCCATGACCTGCAGAAGAATATTGAAAATGTCCTCATGGGCTTTTTCTATTTCATCCAGCAAAAGAACCGCAGATGGATTTCTTCTCACCGCTTCGGTAAGCAGACCGCCGTTCTCGTATCCCACGTATCCCGCAGAAGCTCCTATCAGCTTGGAAACTGCATACTTTTCTTCATACTCACTCATATCAAACCGGATCAACTTGACTCCAAGCTCATCTGCCAGTTTTCTTGCAATTTCTGTTTTTCCGACACCGGTAGGTCCCACAAAGAGAAGACTTGACAATGGTTTTCCTTCTTCAAGCAACCCGGCCTTTGAAAATTTAACTGCATTTGTAACCTGAGTAATCGCCTCATCCTGTCCGAAAATCTGCTTCTTCAGATTTTCTTCCAGATGTTTCAGTCCTTCTGTTCCCTCGGTTTCAACTGTCTCCATCGGAACTCTGCATATATCGGTAAGAACCTTATTGATTATATCCTCATCAACCACCTGATCCTCCCCCTCAGAAGAATGCAGCTTCTTATATGCTCCGGCTTCATCAATCAGATCGATAGCCTTATCGGGAAGGAATCTCTCATTTATATATTTCTTCGCAGCCTTCACCGCATACTCAATAACGCCATCAGCATATTTAATACCGTGGAATTCCTCATACCTGTCTTTCAAACCATTTAAAATATCAACGGTCTCGTCCTCTGTAGGCTCAGCTATTTCCACATTCTGAAATCTTCTAACAAGGCTCTTACTCTTTTCAAAGTATTTCTTATACTCCTCAAATGTAGTCGCACCTATAAATCTTATATGTCCGTCTGCAAGATAGGGCTTCAGCATATTTGATGCATCATATGAGCCCTCTCCTGTAGCCCCTGCTCCATAAAGATTATGTATCTCATCAATATAGATTATAGGCTTATCTTCTTTTTCTATTTCTCTAAGTACCTTCTTAAATCTTTTCTCAAAATCACCCCGATACTGTGTACCTGCGAGCATTCCTCCGAGATCCACCGAGAATATCCTGGCACCCATTAATTGCTTTGGTACCTTATTTTCATTTATCAATCTGGCGAGTCCATAGGTAATTGCCGTTTTTCCAACTCCCGGTTCGCCTATATGAAGCGGATTATTCTTGTCCTTACGGCATAAAATCTGTATTGTCCTGTCTATCTCATTCTGCCTTCCTATAAGAGGATTGACATTATCCAGCATGTCATTCATGCATGGTGCATACTGCTCCCATCCATGACTCTTCTTATTTATGGGATAGCCATTTTTATCGGAATGATAACCGTCTCCATCTTCTACATCATAATCGTCATCATCTCCGTCAGCGTCCCCTTCACCAGATCTGCCATTATGTCCCTGCTCATAGACATCTTTATCTTCCTCATCCTCAAAGATCATACTGCGGAGCAGATCAACCTCCTCTATATCCTGCTTTCTGATGAAATATACAGCATAGCTGTCCTGAAGCTGAAATATGGCATGAAGAAGCTGACATATACCTATTTCATCCTTTTCACTGTAATATGCCTGTTGACTTGCAAATGCAAAAACCATTTCCGTTGCATCGGAAAAAGCGGGATTTATATCATTCCCGGTAAATACACTCTCTTTAATGTTATATTCGAGATCTTCTGCCAGCAAAGATACTGAACCACCGCAATCGGTAAATGCATCTATAAAATTTTCATTTTCACACATTTTAAGAAGAAGCAATTCCGGAGTAATGTACTCCATTCCGGAATTCTTGGCATAATCTATTGCTTTAGCTACTATTTCCGCAACTTCATTTGTAAACATCACTAACCTAAGCCTCCTCAACTGTCATTCTGAACGGGAATCCGGCTTCCCTGGCTCTTGTCATGGCAAGCCTTACTTTGGTCGTTGCTATATCATATGTATATGTTCCTATGACAGCCTTACCGCTTTTATGCACACTAAGCATGGTGCTCTCCGCACTTACCGCATCCAGATGAAATATATCCATAAGAATTTCGACTACAAATTCCATGGACGTAAAATCATCATTAAACATCACAACATTATATCTCTTTGGCTCTTTTACTTTATTTCTGGTTTGTTCCTTAGTCGATCCGCTTGCACCCATTTCAGAATCTCCTTCCTTTACTGGGTTAATTTTATATCTTATGCAGTTAATAAACAATATGATTTTCG
>CAMOCO010000135.1 GCA_946610715.1 uncultured Clostridia bacterium
CTTCTGTATCAGGTACCGGGTGGAATGCGTTCAAATCGTGTGTCACAGCTGAAAGAAGCAAAGCAGGATGATAAGCTTCAGGAGGTTCTTGAGGAAGTTCCGAGAGTTCGTAAAGATTTCGGTGAGCCGCCACTTGTTACACCTTCTTCACAGATTGTAGGTACACAGGCAGTTCTCAACGTCCTGATGGGCGAGAGATATAAGATGATCACCAAGGAATCCAAGGATCTTCTTGCAGGTAAGTATGGACAGACAATCAAGCCTTTTAACCCTGAAGTACAGAAAAAGGCCATTGGTGATACAGTTCCTATTACTCACAGACCTGCAGATGACATTGCCCCTGAGCTTGATACACTTCGTAAGGAGATAGCTCAGTATATGCAGCAGGATGAAGATGTTCTGTCATATGCACTGTTCCCGCAGGTTGCTACGGAATTCTTTAAATATCGTGAAGCTCAGCAAAAAGGTGTAGACCTTAGCAAAGCAGATACAGCAAATAAGACATATCCTGTATAAGGTAATTGTTCTGAATAAAAACTGATTGTGTCACCATGCCGTACCGGTATGGTGGCACTTTTATAAATATACTCAACCATGTAAATCATGATAATTGATGATTGGATCATATGCTATGAAGAAGATGATAATCGTAGGAGGCGGCGCTGCGGGTATGATGTGCGGCGTAAAGGCTGCCGGCAGATATGAAGTTACTATAATTGAAAAGAATGAGAAGCTTGGAAAAAAGCTGTTTATAACAGGAAAAGGAAGATGCAATCTTACCAACAATTCCGATGAAGAAGAGTTCCTCAGAAATGTTGTAAATAATTACAAGTTTCTGTACAGCTCCATATATTCATATAATCAGTCAATGGTTATGGAGGATTTTGAAAGCTGGGGACTGAAACTTAAAACAGAAAGAGGCAGCAGAGTTTTTCCTGTATCCGATCATTCTTCTGATGTACTGAAAACCCTGGAAGAACGTCTTCGGAAAAAGAAAGTAAAAATACTCCTTAATACGGCGGTGACAGGGCTCTGCATAGACGTTGATGAGACAGAATCGGGTCATACAAAGAAAGTGACAGGAGTTTATATCGGTAACAGAAAGCTTGAGGCTGATGTGGTAGTTCTTGCAACCGGAGGACTGTCTTATCCTCAGACCGGTTCCACGGGTGATGGTTTTCTCTTTTTCAAAGAAAGTGGTATGGAAAACCTTGTTACAGATATATTTCCGGCGCTATGCCCGCTGGTTATAAGGCAGTCCTTCTGCCATGACATGATGGGGCTGTCCCTCAGAAATGTTAAAGCCCGTGTAGAGTTTATCCCGAATGAGGTTACAAAGAAGAATAAAATGAAAAAGCTGTATGAAGAGCAGGGCGAAATGCTCTTTACCCATTTTGGGGTTTCGGGACCGCTTATGCTTTCTGCTTCTTCATATATCGCAGCATTTATCAGAAGCCGGTCTCTGCAGTGTGTTAATGCATTTTTCAGGGATATTGATGGACGGATCATGATATACGTCGATCTTAAGCCTGCACTGTCATATGACGAGCTTGACCGAAGAGTGCAGAAGGATTTTGAAAAGTTCAGTAACAGAGAATTTATGAACAGCCTGAGTGAACTTCTTCCGAGACTTATGATCCCTGTAGTTGTACATGAGTCGGGGATAAAGGCAGAAAAGAAGGTAAATCTCATCACACATGAGGAAAGGCAGAAACTTATTCATGTTCTGAAGAATTTTACCATGGAAGTTGCGGGATTTAAAGGCTTCAGTGAGGCAATCATTTCTTCGGGAGGAATCAATGTAAAAGCAATTGATGCCGGTACGATGGAGGTGAAAGAATGCAGCGGACTCAGAGTATGCGGTGAAATGATTGATGTTGATGCGCTTACGGGTGGGTTCAACCTGCAGATAGCCTGGAGTACAGCGAATCTGGCAGCTCAGTAAATTTGATATTTGGCTGATCTTTTATGACTGATTATGTTGCTAATTATCAGTCAAATGTATATTATATTGATGATAATTTATTTATAAATAATTTTGATTAAAAATTGCATTTTTTAAAAGGGGGATATGAGATGAATATCGCAATAGACGGACCTGCAGGTGCAGGAAAGAGTACAATAGCACGACTCGTAGCCAAGAAGCTGGATTATATTTATGTGGACACAGGAGCTCTCTACAGAGCAATCGCGCTTTACTTTATCGATAATGAGACGGATGTGGAAAATGATGAGAAACTTCGCGAAGCTCTGGATGATATTATGATCAATATTAAGTATGAACATGGTATGCAGCATGTATTCTTAAATCTTGTTGATGTATCTGCGGAAATCCGTAATGAAAAAGTTGGAAATATGGCATCAAAGACATCGGCTTATCAGCCTGTAAGAGAGAAGCTGCTTGATATTCAGAGAAATATAGCTGCCGAAAATGATGTTATCATGGACGGAAGAGATATCGGTACGAATATTCTTCCGAATGCCGAACTGAAGATATATCTTACAGCTTCTGTGGATGTGAGAGCAAAAAGGAGATTTGACGAGCTTAGGGAAAGAGGCGAGACACCTGATATAGAGGTAATAAAGAAGGACATCGAACAAAGGGATTATCAGGATATGAATAGAAAGATTGCGCCTCTTAAGCAGGCAGAGGACGCTGTGCTTCTTGATACTTCGGATATGAGTATTGAAGAGGTGGTTGATAAGATACTTGAGCTTGAAAATGAAGTAAAGAATAAACAGTAACAGTTTATCTTGAGATTAATTATAATACGGGAAAGAAAATGGAAGTTATTCTTGCAAAAAAAGCCGGTTTCTGTTTCGGCGTGAAGCGTGCTGTAGATACAGCATTTAAAGAAGCGGAAGATGCTGTACATAACGGAACACACGTATATACCTACGGACCGGTTATACATAATGAAGAAGTAATAAAGATACTGGAAAATAAAAATGTAAAAATACTAAACAGCCTTGATGAATTAAATAATCTTCCTGAAAAATCCGTGATAATTTTAAGGTCTCACGGAGTGGGAGAAGAGGTATACAGGACTATTGAAGAAGCGGGACATAAATATGTGGATACTACATGTCCTTTTGTAAAAAACATCCATAAAATAGTAAAAGAAAAAAGCAGTGAAGGTGCTGCTATCATAATAATCGGAAACCGTGGCCATGCCGAGGTTGAAGGCACTTTGGGATGGTGCCATGGTGATGCATATATCGTAGATTCCGAAGATGATATCAGGAATCTGCCCGATCTGAAAAACCGTGAAATTGTGGTCGTTGAACAGACTACATACAGTCTAAAAAAATTTCAAGAATTAGTTGCAGTTTTGCATAATATTTATTATAATGTTAATGTTTGTAAAACTATCTGTAATGCCACCGAGGAAAGGCAGAACGAGGCATCGCAGCTCTCGAAAGAGGTTGACTGTATGATCGTTATCGGCGGCAAGACAAGTTCAAACACGCAGAAGTTATACGAAATAAGCAGACAGCATTGTGCAAATACTTACTATATACAGACACTCGATGACATGGATTTCACTGTTCTTGGATCCGCTAGTAGGGTAGGTATTACTGCTGGGGCATCTACCCCGAATTTTATTATCAAGGAGGTTCAT
Source organism: uncultured Clostridia bacterium (assembly GCA_946610715.1). GTDB lineage: Bacteria > Bacillota > Clostridia > Lachnospirales > Lachnospiraceae > Eubacterium_Q. The sequence continues at coordinate 3,624 of CAMOCO010000135.1, forward strand.
GACAGGATGTCGGAATTGAGTTTTGAAGAAATGTTGGAAAACGAAGAGAATGTATCAATCAGATCAGGACAGGTGGTTGACGGAGTTGTAGTTAACGTTAAGCCGGATGAG
>CAMOCO010000136.1 GCA_946610715.1 uncultured Clostridia bacterium
CGTATAAGACCTGCCTTATCAGAACTTCTCATCAGCATCTCCCCGATAAGCACCGCATCCGTCCCGTTCTCATAAAGAGCCTTTACATCAGCCGGTGCCATGATGCCGCTTTCCGACACAAAGATTATATCCGACGGAACCATATCACGCAACCTGATACTGTTCTTTATATCAACAGAAAAATCCTTCAGATTTCTGTTATTTACTCCCACAATCCTTGCACCTGCAGCAAGACAACGCTTAACTTCTTCACTGTCATGCGCTTCAAAAAGACATGACATCCCAAGTCTGTCGGCTATCTCATTATATTCCTCCAGCTCTCTATCCGAAAGAATCGCTGCAATAAGAAGGACGGCACTTGCTCCCATAAGTTTTGCCTGATATATCATGTAAGGGTCTATTGTGAAGTCTTTTCTAAGCACAGGAATTGTGACCTTCTTTACTATATCCTTCAGATATTCATCACTGCCTCTGAATCTGTCCGGTTCGGTGAGACAGGATATGGTATCCGCGCCTGCCGATTCATATTCCGTCGCAATGTCAAGATACGGAAAATCTTCCGCGATAACTCCCTTTGAAGGTGATGCCTTCTTTACTTCGGATATGATGGAAAGTCCCTTCCTTCCCAGAGCCTCCTCAAAGGGATAATCGAACTCCTGGACTTCTGCTTCTCTTTCTGCATAAAGCTCAGCGTCGCGCTGTATATCCGCCGGCGAATATACAGCCATCTGCTTCTCTATTCTTGCCCTTGTTAAGTTTGCCAATTCATCTAATATCATAATACTCCCTTTAGCGGTTGCTTACCTCTATAAACCTTTCGAGTGTCTCTGTGGCCTTACCTGATGCAATAATTTCCTCTGCAAGACGTATACCGTCCTTCATGGAATCAGCCTTTCCTCCGATATAAAGCGCTGCTCCTGCATTTAGAAGTGTTGCATTTCTCTTGGGGCCTGTTTCTTCTCCGCTAAGAATTCTTCTTGTTATTTCGGCATTTTCTTCAGGAGTTCCGCCCACAAGTTCACTCTTTTCACATCTCTCAAATCCAAAATCCTCCGGAGTTATAACTCTTGTCTTGTACCATCCGTCTTTAATTTCGCAAAGGGTTGTTGGTGAGCTGAGCGATATCTCATCCAGCTTGTCCTGACCGTAAACCACCATTCCTCTTTTAACTCCCAGATCTGAAAGAACCTGAGCCAGCGGCTCAACCAGATATTCATCATATACACCCAGAAGCATTCTGTTTGGTTTTCCCGGATTTGTAAGTGGTCCGAGAATATTAAATACTGTTCTGAATCCAAGCTCCTTTCTGATAGGTCCTACATACTTCATTGATGTATGGTATTTCTGTGCGAAGAAGAAGCACATACCCACTTCATTTAAGAGCTCGATACATTTCTCCGGCTCCTGCTGAATATTGACTCCGAGAGCTTCCAGGCAGTCAGCGGTTCCGCATTTTGAAGATGCTGCTCTGTTACCGTGCTTTGCAACCTTCATTCCACCTGCTGCTGCTATCAGCGCTGATGTAGTGGAGATATTAAAGCTGTGAGCGTTATCTCCTCCCGTTCCCACTATTTCAAAAATGTCCATTCCTGTATTTACGGGTATAGCATGATCTCTCATGGCAGCCGCACATCCCGCTATTTCATCCTTTGTTTCTGCCTTTGCACTCTTTGTTGAGAGCGCTGCAAGAAATGCAGCATTCTGCGTAGGACTTGTCTCACCACTCATGATTTCATTCATGACGGTATAAGCCTCATCATATGTAAGGTCTTCCTTGCTGACTATTTTTTCAATTGCTTCCTTAATCATTTTGTGTACCTCCAAAAAAATTCTTTATAATGATTTTTCCTTCCGGAGTAAGAATTGACTCCGGGTGAAATTGAAGTCCGTAAACTTCGTAATCTCTGTGCTTCACTGCCATTACCTCACCATCATCGTCGGATACCGCGATCACCTTTAATTCATCAGGTATGGTATCCCTCACAGCGGCAAGGGAATGGTATCTTGCAACCGCAAGTTTATCTCCCAGTCCCCTAAAAATGCTCTCCTTATTGTCAATACTGCAGATTGACTGCTTGCCGTGCATTAACCTCTTTGCATAAGTAACTTTTGCTCCGAAGACTTCCGAGATGGCCTGATGACCCAGGCAGACTCCCAGAATCGGAATCTTCCCCGCCAGGTTTCTTACTACATCCTCGCAGATTCCGGCATCTTCCGGTTTCCCCGGTCCCGGAGAAAGTATTATGAAAGATGGGTTTATATCAGCTATTTCCTGTACAGTCATTTCATCATTTCTGATAACTTTTATATCAGGATTAATGCTTCCTACCATCTGATACAGGTTATATGAAAAGCTGTCATAATTATCTATCAATAAAATCATATTAATCCCTTTTCCTTTCCATCCTGTCAGACTTCTCCAACGCATTAATTACCGCTCTTGCCTTATTCAGGCATTCCTGATATTCCTTCTCGGGAACGCTGTCAGCTACAATTCCCGCTCCCGATCTGACGAAGACCTTTCCGTTTTTCTTAAATGCCAATCTGATGGCAATACATGTATCCATATTTCCCGCAAAATCAATATATCCGATAGCGCCGCCATATACACCTCGCTTTGAATTTTCCAATTCATTTATGATCTCACAGGCTCTTATCTTCGGTGCGCCTGACAGAGTTCCAGCAGGAAGTACCGCAGCAATCGCATCGGCAGCATCGTAATTTTCTCTGATCAGACCCCTAACTGTGGAACCTATATGCATAATATGCGAATATCTCTGAATTGACATATAATCTATTACTTGAACAGAACCGAAACGGCTAATCCTTCCCAGATCATTTCTGCCAAGATCCACCAGCATATTATGCTCTGCCAGCTCCTTCTCATCTTTCAGCAGTTCTTCCTCTAATTGTTTATCCTCTTCCTTGTTTTTACCTCTTGGTCTGCTGCCCGCCAGAGGAAATGTATATAGTTCACCCTCGTCGAGCTTTACCAGGGTTTCCGGCGACGCTCCCGCAAGTTCTGCTCCGTCGATATCAAAATAGAACATATAAGGTGACGGATTTTCTGCCCGAAGATTTCTGTATGTATCTAACAGACTTCCCTCAAAATCGGCCTCAAGTCTGTTGGATAAAACCGCCTGGAATATGTCTCCTTCGAAGATATACTGCTTACCCTTTTCAACCATTTCGCAGTATTCATCCTTACTGAAAAGGGGCTTAAAATCAGAAGTAAGCCTTCCGCCCGTACTCTCCTTATCTCCTTCAAGGATCAGTCTTTGCATTTCATTCAGTTCATCCAACGCGCTGCTGTAGCTCTCCGCCAGATTTTCTGTCTTTATATTCTTTATCAGAATTATCTTCTGCATCACATTATCAAATGCTATAACCTTATCAAACAGCATAAGCTCCATATCCGAAAAGCCGTCTGAATCCTCTGCATCCAGAAGAAGCTTCGGTTCGCTGTACTTGATATAATCGTAAGAAAAATACCCTACCAGACCACCGCTGAAGCTGGGAAGTCCTTCTATTCTTGGGCTCTTATATTGCTTCATAAGCTCTCTTATATAGTCTCCCGGCGTTCTGTATGTGCTGTTTTCTTCTCCTGTTTCCCGTCCTGTTTCTTCTCCTTTTTCTCGCCCTTTGGTATTTCCGATTTTAAATCTCTTAACTGCCCCCTCA
>CAMOCO010000137.1 GCA_946610715.1 uncultured Clostridia bacterium
AGTATTACGGAAGTTCATGGACCGAAAGCACAACTGCGCGGGAGGCGGAAGCCAAGGAAAAAGGTGAAGGAAGTGGTGAAGGAGGCTCCGGTGGCGGTTCGGACGGCGGAGCTGCAGGGGACTCTAACACGGGTTCCGGTGGAAATACTCCTGATATGCCGGAGTTCAATCCGAAACTGGAATTTGATACCTTTAAGGTTCCTGATGGTGTTGAAAAGGAAGAAAATGAATTTATATCTCAATTTGATACTACCAAGAAAATCGATAATAGTCTTGTACCGGCGGAGGATAAGTCTAAGCAGAAGCTTATCAGACTCTCAATAACATTTGCAGTTCTTGCGTTGGTTCTTCTTATCATTAAGTTAGTATTCTTTCCTGCTCCAAGAGATCTGACCTCATTTACAAAAATGACAGATAAGGAATTGGAAGCAGAGCTTCATACAACCTTCGAACGTGACGAGTCAATGGATAATTACATCCCCCATTGGTTGGCTGAAGGTACATTTGAGACGAAGACGGGAAAAGGTCTGCATGCCTTCTATATCGATGGTGAGTACGCAGGTTTTAATATCAACAGCAAGAGATATACACTCTATGGTTTAAACATCGGTGAGAGGTTTGATGCAGCCGAAATTACATTCAACTTCCCATATACTGACACCTATTTCCTGTTAAATGATGTGGTAAATGGTATCTCAGCATCAGATTATTATTATAATGCGGACACAAATGAGTGTGTGATAGTTACGATTAATAATAACTCCGGACAGGTTGTTGCAATTACTTATTGCAATAATCATCGAAAAATAAGCGAGAATCTTCAGCATGAATAAACTTATAGGAGGCTGATCCTTATGATGAGCTTTAATGTGGCCCCATTTATGGGGAGGGAACTTGATTATATACATGAGGCTGTTCTGTCTCGCCATATCAGCGGTGACGGCAAATTCACAAAGCTTTGCAATGCGTGGATGGAACAGAGATTCGGTGCGGAGAAGGTTATGCTTACTACCAGCGGCACCACGGCTCTTGATATGGCCATGATGATGTGCGATCTGGAGCCGGGAGACGAGGTTATTCTTCCAAGCTATACATTTTCCAGTACAGCCACCAGCGCAGTTCTTGCAGGGGCAGAGCTTGTATTTGTGGATGTCCGCCCCGACACAATGAATATTGATGAAAATAAAATCGAAGAAGCCATTACCGACCGGACAAGAGTTATAATGGTAATGCACTATGCAGGGGTTGCCTGCGAGATGGACACCATCATGGACATTGCCCGACGTCACAGCCTGATAGTTGTGGAGGATGCTGCTCAGGCTGTTATGAGCACATATAAGGGTAGACCTCTCGGAACCATCGGTGACTTCGGATGCTACAGCTTCCATGAAACCAAGAACTACTCCATGGGTGAAGGCGGTGCCATAGTTATTAACAATCCGGCATACATCGAAATGGCGGAAATCATGAGGGAGAAGGGAACCAACCGTTCCAAGTTCTTCCGTGGAGAAGTCGATAAATATACATGGGTTGATTTCGGTGACAGCTATCTGCCCAGCGAAATAAATGCAGCATATCTCTGGGCACAGCTTGAAAGGGCAGATGAAATTAATGATAACAGATTTGAAACCTGGAATTATTATCAGGAAAACTTCAAGAAATATGCTGATTCCGGAAGGATAGAGATTCCTTTTATTCCGGATTATGCTGTTCATAATGCGCATATGTTCTATATCAAGCTGAAGGACCTTGCCGACAGGACGGCATTTATCAGTCATATGAAGGAACGTGATATAAACTGCGTATTCCATTATATTCCCCTTCATTCAGCGCCTGCAGGAAGGAAGTTCGGCAGGTTCCATGGAGAGGATGTATATACAACCATCGAAAGTGAAAAGCTTGTAAGGCTGCCTCTTTACTATGGAATTACAGAAGCTGACAGGGCTGAGGTTGTAAAGGCGGCAAGCGAATATCTGAATAAATAAGGGAGGCCTGAGAGATGTATTTTGAAGACAAAAAAAATGTAATAATCATGGAACACCCGCTTATTAAGCATAAGATTTCCCTGCTTCGTGATGAAAAAACCGGAACTTTGGAATTTCGAACTCTTGTAGAAGAAATCGCCATGTTAGAGGCGTATGAAGCCCTTAGAGATCTTCCCCTGGCGGATGTCGAGGTAAAAACACCGCTTGAAACCTGCATGACACCTATGATAGACGGAAAGAAGATGGCAATTGTCCCCATACTTCGTGCGGGACTCGGAATGGTAAGCGGCGTTCATGCACTGGTACCTTCTGCAAAGGTGGGACATATCGGACTTTACAGGGACCCGGAGACCCATGAACCTCACGAATATTTCTGTAAACTTCCGGAACCCATCGAACAGAGAATGGTTCTTCTCGTCGATCCTATGCTGGCAACAGGTGGTTCGGCAGCTGAGGCGGTTGATTTCATAAAAGAGAGAGGCGGAAAGCATATCAAATTTATGTGTATACTGGCAGCACCTGAGGGACTGAGAAAGCTTTCGGAGAGACATCCCGATATTGAAATCTATGCCGGACATATGGACAGAGGTTTGAATGAAAATGCATATATCGTTCCGGGACTCGGTGATGCGGGAGACAGAATATTCGGAACAAAATAGGAGGACATGCCATGTATTATTTTATAGTAAATAAAGCCGGTGGCAGCGGAAATGCCCGGAAAACATGGAAGAAAGTTGCCCGTCTCATGCATGAAAAAAAGCTGGAATATAAAGCCTTTGCCACAGAATATGCCGGCCATGCATCTGAGATTGCCGCAAGAATATCCACACTTCCCGATGAAGATATCAGGATGATAGTTGTGGGAGGAGACGGAACCATCAATGAAGTCTTAAATGGCATTAAGCACTTTGACAGAATAAAATTCGGAGTGATTCCCACAGGCTCCGGAAATGATTTTGCCCGGGGACTGGGTATTCCAAAGGATACAAAGGAAGCTTTGGAGCTTATCCTATCATCTATAGGGCAAAGAAAAATCGATATAGGAAAGGTTAAGGCGGATAACGGCGCAGAGAGGCTTTTTGGAATAAGCGCAGGTATAGGTCTGGATGCCATAGTATGTAAAAAGGTTCAGAGTTCTGTTCGCAAGAAACTGCTCAACAAGCTTCATTTGGGAAGTCTCAGCTATGTTCTTATGACTGTACAGACACTTTTCACCATGAAAAAATATAATGTACATGTAAGAGTTCATAAGGAAAGTAAAGCCGGAGTGCCCGGAATACTGGATAATTATTCAGTTGATTACTGTGATCTTATTTTCCTTGCTGGAATGAATATGGTGGCGGAAGGCGGCGGAGTTCCCATGACTCCGGATGCTGAGTATGATGACGGACTTCTGTCAATCTGTGCGGTCAACGGCATTCCGAAATGGAGAGCATTTTTCAATCTGGTCAAGCTGATAAAGGGTCAGCATAAGGGGCGTAAGGGCTTTAATCTCTATAATGCCGAGAAACTTGATTTTGCGGCAGATGTTCCCATGGTGCTTCATGCCGACGGCGAATATCTGGGAGATGTAAGAAAAATCACAATGGAATGCATCCATAATAAAAT
>CAMOCO010000138.1 GCA_946610715.1 uncultured Clostridia bacterium
CTTGAAGAAGCAGAAAGCAATCTTGCTGACGCAGAGGGCGGCAGTGGAGAAACATCAGAAGCTACTACCACAGAGCCGGCACCTGCACCGGTAAGCTACGCAGAGCTTGATGCAGCAATCGCAGATGCAAATTCAGTTGATGCATCCAAGTATGACGAAGCATCATATGCAGATCTTCAGTCAGCAATCGATGCAGCAAACCAGGTTAAGAATAATGCAGCCGCTACACAGGCTGAGGTTGATGCAGCAACTGCAAATGTAAAGTCAGCTCAGGATAAGCTGGTTGAAAAGAGTAATTCACTTCTCTGGATAATAATCGGTATTGCAGCAGCAGTGCTCGTACTTGTTATCATCCTTATAATAGTACTTGCAAATAAGTCAAAGAAGAACAAGGCACCTATATATGTACAGCCTACAGTTGTACCTCCGACACCGGCAGCTCCTCCTGCAGGAATTCCGGCACCTCAGGCACCACAGAGACCACAGGGCTATACACCGCCACCGGCAGTTCCAAGTCGTCCTTATCAGGCACCTCAGGCACCTATGGCAGGCGAGGGAGCAGGCGAGACACAGCTGCTTAATGAAGGTTCAGGCGAAACAACACTTCTCAGCGAAGCTAATCAGCAGATGGCAGTTCTTATCAAGACAAGAACAGGTGAGAAGGTTAACATCGGCAAGAGAGAATTCAAGATCGGTAAAGAAAGATCAAAGGTTGATTATTGCATTACCAACAATTCTGTAAGCCGTATACATGCCATTATCACATTTGAAAATGGTAACTATTATCTCCAGGATAACCACTCTACAAACTACACCTACTTAAACGGTGAGGTTGTATCACAGAAGGTTATGCTGAATAACAATGACAGAATCAAATTCTCAGACGAGGAGTTCCAGTTCAAACTGGCATAAGGAGGTCCCCCTGAATGGAGTTTATGTTACAGGCCTATACAGATGTTGGGCTTAGAAAGAAAACTAATCAGGATTCTGTGCTTCTTGAAAAAGCAGAGACAAAAATGGGAAATATTGCCTTCGGAATAGTGTGTGACGGTATGGGCGGGTTCGCAAAAGGCGAACTCGCCTCCGCGACACTTATAAAAGGATTCAAGGAGTGGTTTGATAACCGCCTTCAGGATCTTATCTGCGAGGGCTTTAACGAGACAAATTTAAGACGTGACTGGATGGGAATCATCAAAACCCAGGATCAGCTGATCCAGCAGTATGGAAGCAGAAACGGTATCCGTCTCGGAACCACACTCTCAGGTGTTCTGATAATCAACAACAGATATTATGTTGTAAATATAGGAGATTCCAGAACATATAATATCAAGAGTGATAAGATTACACTTCTTACCAAGGATCATACCTACATTCAGCGAGAGATGGATGCGGGTCGTATGACACCTGAGGAAGCTGAAGTCAGCCCCCAGAGAAGCGTACTCCTGCAGTGCGTCGGAGCGTCTGAAGAAGTCTATCCTGATTTCTTCTCAGGACCTATTTTAGGAAATGAAATATTTATGATATGCTGTGACGGTTTCAGACATGTGATTACAAATGAAGAATTTCTTCAGTATCTGAATCCTGATCTTTTAGTAAATGAACAAGCTATGTATGATTATGCAAAATATCTTACAGAGCTTAACAAATATAGAAACGAAGTTGACAACATTTCAGTTGGATTGATTAAAGTATTATAGGGGTATTACAGTATGCTGGAGATCGGGTCTGTAATAGATGGAAAATATAAAATTCTGAATAAAATTGGGCAGGGTGGTATGAGTGTCGTATACCTTGCCATCAATGAAGCAGCAAATAAACCTTGGGCCATCAAGGAAGTCAGAAAAGATGGTACCAAGGATTTTGAGGTTGTAAAACAGGGACTTATCGTTGAGACGGATATGCTTAAACGTCTCCACCACAAGAATCTCCCGAGCATCATCGATGTTATCGACAGAGACGATACATTTCTTATCGTTATGGATTATATCGAAGGACGTTCACTGAACGAGGTGCTGAAGGAAAATGGTGCACAGCCTCAGGAATATGTTATCGAATGGGCAAAGCAGCTGTGTGATGTTCTCGGTTATCTCCACAGCAGAAAGCCGCCTATCATTTACCGTGATATGAAGCCGTCAAATGTCATGCTTAAGCCTGACGGAAATGTGGCGCTCATAGACTTTGGTACAGCCAGAGAATTTAAAAACCGAGAAATGGTAGAGGATACAACTTGTCTCGGAACCCAGGGCTATGCCGCACCGGAGCAGTTCGGAGGACATGGACAGACAGATCCGAGAACCGATATATATTGTCTTGGAGCAACCATTTACCATCTGGTAACAGGACATAATCCTGCGAAGCCTCCATATGAGATGTATCCTATCAGACAGTGGAATCCGAACCTGTCATCCGGACTTGAGCAGATCATCATGAAATGCGTTCAGAAGAATCCGGATGAGAGATATCAGTCCTGCAGCGAGCTCATGTATGCGCTGGATCATTTCGAGGAAATGGACTATGAATACAGCAGAAGCCAGAAGCTGAAATTTGCATCATTTGCAATTACTCTTGGACTGTCGGCAGCACTTTTTACCACGGCGGGTATCATGCATGGAAAGGAAGTTAAGTATCAGGATCAGAATTATGACAGATACTATCAACTTGCTACAACGGCAGCCACCAAGGAAGACTTTAAATCGGATATACAGAATGCGCTCAGCCTGAATGCAACAGATAAAGCTGCATATGAGCTGGTTCTTTCAAGATATAAAACAGATTTCTCAGACGGTACGGGAGAGGGGGAAGCCCCACTCACCTTCAATGAATATTCTGAGATAAATAATCTTATAAATAACAGTAATGATCCCAAAATCATGCAATTACAAGAGGGTGACCCCTTGGGATATTACCAGTTTTGTTATCACTTCGGACTGGAAATATGGTCCAACATAGATAATGGTTCCGATTATGCAAAGACCTGGCTTGAAAAGGTCGAAAAATATAATGCGGACGGACGAAATAATAATAAAGAATATGACACCGCACAGCTCCTTATAAGACTGAGCAATTACGGAAACGGAAGCAACTCGGGCGGAAATATGTTTGACTCGGATGATACCAATTACGGAGAATTCTGGAGTGATCTGGAATCCATCTACAATACGGCGGCATCCGATACCGAGAACTTCAGTACGCCGGCAACCCAGTTGTATGCTTATAAGAAGATACTGGGAATCATCACAAGCGGAGACAATTGTGAGAAGTTCAGCGGTTACATAGATTTTGATACAATGAGGCAAATGGTTGATAA
>CAMOCO010000139.1 GCA_946610715.1 uncultured Clostridia bacterium
CCTTTTTTCTGCTTTGTCATCAGGTTTAAAAAACACATCATTCGTTATTTTGATAAACTATCGATTATCTTCTCGAAATCAGGATAGTAATTTGCTGATACATTGTCAGAGCTGAACATCTCGATCATGAACATTTTCTGAGCATCCGAATCAAAGAATACAAATGTTTCAACCTGTATCTTCTTTATATCAGTTCCCGCCATATTGCAATCTGCCTCAATAACCAGCCTTTTTGCATCCTTACCTGCTACCTTGTAATCGCCATAGTATAATATCTTTGTATTGGAATAATACTCGATGGAATCAAGGCTTGTGGTAATCTCATCAAAGAATCCGTCTGATGTAACATACTCTTCAAACTGTGCATCTGTTGCCGCAACATCGTTGTAATAGAGTTGAAGCATTGCAACACTTTCACCTTTTTCAGGATAGAAATAAACATTATGTGTTGTAGCACTTTCATCTACAGCTTCACCGAAGTATTCCGGAATATTAAAAGTATATGACTGGAACTCTACCGGCTTATTGGGCTCATATCCATCCTTAACCTCTTTTCCGAAGCCAAGATTGGTTTCTTCGATTGAACTCATCTGAGCCTTACCTGCTCCCGAATTACCTGCATCAGCCTCTGTAGTCTCCTCGGTAACAGCCTCTGCTTCTGTTGTTACCGCCTCTGTTTCCGGCGCTTCGGTTGTCGCAACTGAAGCCACATTACCACATCCGGCAAGCATAAGTGCAGCGAGTCCGGCTGCTGCTGTACATTTGATTCTGGCGCTTATTTTGTTAATTTTTCTCATCATTTCCCCTCCGATATATTATAAACAAGCTACATAGTACTACATTTTATCAATACTTCCAAGCTTTTTTATAAATATCATCCATTTTGCAATTTTCTTGTTTAATTCATCAACTGCTTCTAACAAAACTTTAATCTGCAAAATCAATTTTTATACTGCCGGATTCGCCCTTAATATTTATCTTTTTGCTGCCGGAGCCACCTTCATATTCCTTTTCTTCACCATTTCCACCCACACTTTTATCTCCGAGTTTAATGCTTCCGAATTCATTCTCGATTTTAAAACTATAATCCGCCTCGGATCCTTTCAATATAATGCTTACGCTTCCGAACTCCGACTTGATTTCCGCGTCAGACATATCGATCCCATTCATCTTCAGACTTCCGGACTCCATTTTGATTTTTGTTTTTTGGGTAGTGGCATTATCAATCGATACGCTTCCGAATTCATTAACAAGGTCGAGCTTTTCTGTTTCAAAATTCTCAATTTTAACTGCCCCTGACTCAGCCTTAATGCTGCTTTCCTCAGATTTCATATCAGAAATCTTAATTGAGCCTGATTCATTTTCTATTTTAAAATCTTCTACATCAATACCGGACAATTTGAAGCTTCCGGACTCCACGTCAATATCAGCTTTTTTTAGTGATGTTCCCTTCGGGACATAAAGTATAAAATATTCACCCTCACTATTATCAAAATCAAACAGATGGATACCATATGATAATGTTTTATAATTCAACTTCAATTTATTGTCCTTCACTTCCACATCCAGTCCGCTTTTATCATTCACACAATACTCCAGCTTATATGAATCTCCTTCTACAATATCAAGAGATGCATATGGTAAATTGATATTTACTTCATCAAATCCACCCAGATTCATTTCACTTTCCTCAAATTCATCTGAGGGAGTGACTATTTTTCTGTTTTTTAAATCTATGGCAAGGCCCTTTTTACCTCCCAGAATAAATCCTGAAATTATCAGTCCGATTCCAACTGCTATTGAACAAACGCATAAATATATTAATCCTTTGGTATATCCTTTCATTTATCTGCCCTCCCTGACGAAAATCTTTTTAGCCAGTGACGCTATCATCCTTATAACAAGACCGCCCAACTTATAAAATCCAATGCACCATAATATTCCGAATGGAATAAGTATTAATATGGCTCCGACAACTATCAGAAGCTGTGGTGTGGTAAGCGACCAGAAAAGTACAATTATACATGCGCATCCCGCAAATACCATTGCAGCGCCGGTTATTATCATAGCCACTTCAACTGCAAATATGACCGTTGTAAATGCCACAAATAATGCTACTGCAACTACAACCAGCGGTATTGCAATAGGTGCTGCACATATATAAAGAATTAACCGCCAGATAATGGAAGCATTATTCTTTACATTTGACTTTTCTTTCTGCACCTCTACATGCTTATCCACCGACTCTCCAAGAATGCTTCTTGCAACCTGCCTGGGAGTTCCCAGCTTATCTGTAACATCATCTATCTCACTAAATCCTGCGTCTTCGATATATTCCCTGTAATAATTCAGAGCATCCTCTCTCTCATTTGACGGAAGACCTCTTAAAAGCCTTTCAAGTTCTGCCATAAATCTAACTTTATTCATCCTAAACCTCCCTGACCACTGCCCTATCTTTACCTTCACTTACCACCTTAAGAAGACTGTCAATCTTCTCTTTATAGTCTTCCCATTCATACCTGTAATATGTAAGCTTCGTTCTGCCAAGTTCTGTAATTCTGTAATACCTTCTGTTTCTTCCCTGATACGGCTGATCATATGTGGTCAGAAGATTTTCCTTCAACAATCTCTTTAACACCGGATAAAGGGTTGATTCAGATATATCAACGACTCCCTGGACTTTCTGTGTGAGCGTATATCCATAGGCATCCTCCTCGGCTACTATTCCGAGAACACATGCATCAAGCAGAGGGGCTGTAAGCTGATATGTCATATGCCATACCTCCTAATTAAAAATCAATGGTTGATTAATTTTCGTATAATACTATACGGCGTATAATATATTTTGTCAAGTGATATTATATTATCAATATAAAAAGCAGGAGCCGTAACTCCTGCTTTATTATCTGAATATATGATTTTTGAACTAACTTGCTACTGCTGATTATTCGGATCAAAGTACTGCTGGTTCTGATCATAAGCCTGCTGACCATACTGCCCTGCCTGGTCATATGCCTGCTGACTGTACTGCTGTGCCTGGTCATATGCCTGCTGGCCGTACTGCTGTCCCTGGTCATATGCCTGCTGGCCGTACTGCTGTGCCTGATCATATGCCTGCTGGCCGTACTGCTGGCCCTGATCATATGCCTGCTGGCCATACTGCTGTCCCTGATCATATGCCTGCTGGCCGTACTGCTGGCCCTGACTATAATCATATTGCTGTCCCTGATCGAATCCACCCT
>CAMOCO010000140.1 GCA_946610715.1 uncultured Clostridia bacterium
TTTGGAACTTCGTCTGTGAATGTCCAGAGATTGATAACTTCCTTCTCACCTGATGTTGCCTCTGTTGCTGCTTCTGTAGCTGCCTCTGTAGCTGCTTCTGTAGCTGCCTCTGTTGCTGCTTCTGTTGCTGCTTCTGTAGTAGCTGCCTCTGTTGCCGGCTCATTACCACAAGCTACTACTGAAAGTCCCATAGCAAGTGCAAGTGAAAGAGCCATAGCCTTCTTAAACTTCTTCACAAAAAAACCCTCCTTTTGGTGTTTGTGTTACTGCCTGAGCTTCTCAATAATCTGACTCTCTGAACCTCTCCTTATCAGCTGTCCGAAACAACTAACGCCAGTTCAGTACAAATCATCTTCATAATGATCTGCTGCCGGCATTCCGAGTCTTTACTCGGATCTTAATAATTAGATTTGTCACAGTCTCCCTGCAACGTAAGCACATTATATGTCATAATGAACAATAATGCAAGCATTATTTGAGTTTTTCGCGATTTTTTTGGTCAGTTTTTACAAAAGTTTTACAAAGGCGGTTGTTTTTGTTAGAATTACGTTAAATCCTGTTACTTAAGAATTAATTCATTTTTAGGAGCCGATATTAATGAAACTTTCAGAAAAAGACATAAAATCAAAAGACGATTCACAGAATACCGAAACAGAATCTAAAGATATTCCCGAGGAAAAAACCGGGGACATTCCGGAGGAAAAAACTGAGGACAATCTGGAAAACTACACCCGGAATCCTTTTAAACGTATGAAGCTGGAACGTATGCGTATGGCAGAACAGATGAAAGATATGACCACGTCCGGCAAAATAAAGTATATATTCTATTATTACAAATGGCATATGCTCATTACACTTATAGCTGTATTCTTTATATTCTACCTGATTGATGTCATATATAAGAACTCCCGTCCTGTCGCGCTATCTTATGTAATTGTCAACAGTTTCGATATTGAAGGTATATACAATAAGATTGATCCGATTTACGAATATGCCGATTATTACGGTATCAGGGAAAATCACAAAATTGATGCGGTAACGGATATAACACTTAAAGAAGAATCATTCGATGAAAACAATCAGAGTACGGACATGACCAACTACAGATATATATCATTTTCCAACGGATGCGGCAATGACTACTTCGATGTGATTTTTACCGACACCGAAGGGTTAAAGGTCTGCAGCATGGCAGCTCATGCCCGGCCTGTAAAGGATATTCTCACTCCGGAGAATTTCGAAAGGTGTAAAGAGGAAAACCGTCTTATAACCCAGAAGGGTTATGAAGGCGAGCCTGACTATTACGGTGTTGATATCAGCGATCTTCCTGTTGCCAAGGCCATGAATCTCAGATATGATGACATCTATCTTTGTTTTCCCGGCGATTCCGAAAGTAATATAGAAAATGCCAACAAATTCCTGGCCTATATATTGCAGGCAAGGTAATATATACTTCATATATTTGTCAACCGTTATATACAAAAAAGCACTCGGGAGCCAATGGTTTCCGGGTGCTTTTTTACATCATTACGAATGCGCAATATTTATATTATTAATCATCCTTATTATCAAAATTCATTATCATTCTCTTACGTGCCAGCTCATCATTTTCAAGGTACTCATCATATGTACAAGGCTTATCGATAAGTCCCGTGTCAGTAAGCTCCATAATACGGTTTGCTGTAGTCTGGATAAACTGATGATCCTGACATGCAAACAGCACGATTCCGGGGAACTTGATAAGAGCATTGTTCAGCGAAGTAATCGCCTCCATATCCAGGTGGTTGGTAGGCTCATCCAGGATCAGGCAGTTGCAGCCCATAATCTGCAGCTTTGCAAGAAGGCATCTTACCTTTTCTCCTCCTGAGAGAACCTTAACCTTCTTTACTCCATCCTCACCTCTGAAAAGCATTCTTCCGAGGAATCCTCTAACATATGTGGCATCCTTTTCTTCCGAAAACTGTGTAAGCCAGTCTACTATAACCAGATCATTATCGAATTCTTTCGTATTGTCCTTCGGAAAATATCCCTGGGATGTGGTAACACCCCACTTGTAATCTCCCTCATCAGGCTCCTCTTCGCCGGCCAGTATCTTGAAAAGCATAGTGGTAGCCTGTGTCTTGGGACCTACGAATGCAATCTTATCTTCTCTCCCCACTGTAAATGTAATATCGTCCAGAAGCTTTACCCCATCCACAGACTTGGAAATATGCTGAACTGTCAGCACTTCATTTCCTATCTCACGGTTAGGTCTGAATTCAATGAAAGGATACTTGCGGCTTGAAGGCTTGATATCATCAAGTTCGATCTTCTCCAGCGCTTTCTTACGGGATGTAGCCTGCTTTGACTTCGAAGCATTTGCCGAGAAACGGGCAATGAATTCCTTCAGCTCTTTTATCTGCTCTTCCTTCTTCTTGTTGGCCTCTTTTCTCTGACGGATCATAAGCTGACTGGATTCATACCAGAAATCATAATTTCCCGCATATATCTGAATCTTTCCGTAGTCAAGGTCCGCAATATGTGTACAAACCTTATTCAGGAAATATCTGTCATGGCTGACAACTATAACCGTATTATTAAAGTTGATCAGGAATTCCTCAAGCCATCCTATGGCATCAAGATCAAGGTGGTTAGTAGGCTCATCAAGAAGAAGTACATCGGGATTTCCGAAGAGCGCCTGAGCAAGAAGTACTTTTACCTTTACGCTGTCCTCAAGTTCACTCATCAGCTTATAATGATCTTCAGTCTCAACACCCAGACCGTTAAGCAATGTCTCTGCATCGGCTTCCGCATTCCAGCCGTCCATCTCGGCAAATTCCGCTTCAAGCTCTGATGCCCTTACTCCATCCTCATCGGAAAAATCTTCCTTTGCATAGATGGCATCCTTTTCCTGTCTTACCTCGTAAAGTCTTTTATTTCCCATTATTACCGTATCAAGTACGGAATAATTATCGTATTTGAAGTGATCCTGCTCAAGTACCGACAGTCTCTCTCCCGGATCCATGGTGACATCACCGGTGGTTGATTCCAGCTGGCCCGACAGGATTCTCAGAAATGTTGACTTTCCAGCACCGTTGGCTCCAATGAGACCGTAGCAGTTTCCCGGTGAAAATGTAATATTTACATCCTCAAACAGAGCCTTTTTTCCAAATCTAAGTGATACATTGTTTGCACTGATCATAATTTTTCCCCTTTATGAGTAACTGTGAATAATAACATTCCGGAAGGA
>CAMOCO010000141.1 GCA_946610715.1 uncultured Clostridia bacterium
AGTAATACTTTGTACATCAAGAATATATGATTCTCAGGTTCATGGTTTTATTGAAAAACTGAATATAAGACTGGCTGAACAAGATACTGTTTTATTGATATTTACAATTAATTCTGATCTCTATTGGGATGAGAGCAAGATATCCGCAGAGACGATGGTATTTGATATTATTCCATATGATTCCGCAGAGGCAGTGATTATAATGGATGAGAAGATAAAGAGTCATTCCATTTCCCAAAAGATTATCAAAGAGTCCTGTGAACACGGAAAGCCGGTAATCGTAATTGATGGTAAATATGATAATGTGCTGCACGTTAATTATGATTACGGAGCGGGATTTGAAAAGGTTGTCCGTCATGTAATGAGTTGCAGGGATATCAAAAAACCGCATATTATCGCAGGGTTTAAAGATAATCCATTTTCTGACGAGAGAATAGATATTTTCAAAAAGATAATAGAAGAGTACGGATTTACATTTGATGACAATATGCTGAGTTACGGAGACTTCTGGGCGGTTCCTGCAAGAAATGCAACAGAAAAGCTTATTGAATCAGGAGATATTCCCGATGCTATCATTTGTGCCAATGATATTATGGCTATAAATGTAAGTGATGTACTACAGCAGCATGGGATTTCAGTTCCTGATGACGTTATCGTATCGGGATTTGACGGATATGATGAAGTATTTATTACTACACCTAAGATCACTACAGTAAGCTGCACCACACCGGGACTTGCGGATGCGACGGCAGAGATGGTTTTAAATATTGTTAGGAAAGGTAATGCGGATTCGGAACAGGATGTATATGTTATTCCGGAACTTATAACCAATGAATCCACCGGATGCGAGGCTCAGAGCGGCTATGATCATTTTATGCTGGCCCGTTTTAATAACATGTTTTACAGACACAATGATGAAACGCGTATTATGCATGAAATTTCCACTAAAATGCAGATGAGTTCATCTCCTGATGAGATGGTATCACATCTGACGAAGTTGATAGTGAATGATCAGAATATGATGGATGATGTTATATTCGTTATAAATAATAAGGTTTTCGATATCGGCCATTATTATTTTGATAGAGTTGATAAGAACATAAAACTTGAAGACTGTAACATGGTTTACGATTCAAGTGTGTCAGATAAATTATTGGAAAAAAATGTAGACAAAACTCTTATGCGTATGGATAATGAATCCTTCCGCAATAAAATCAGCTGCGGTTATCCGCTGATATTCAATGTGCTGGATTATCTGGACAGCCCTCTGGGATATATATGTTACAATTATCTGGATTATGATATAACCAAGTATTGCCGTACTGCGAATATTACAAATGCCATAAGTATGGGAATCGGCGGATATATTAATTCAAAGTATCAGCAGAGCCTTGTTGTTAAAGTCGATGATATGTATAAAAAGGATTCACTTACCGGTCTGTATAACCGACAGGGGTTCAGCAATGCTTTTGGAAAAATTGTAGAAGACAGAAATTTCTGGGGAAAGCCAATTACAGTTATAATGTCAGATCTGGATGGATTGAAATACATAAATGATAATTTCGGACATGCCGAGGGGGATAATGCAATATATACAGCTGCACAGGTGCTTAAAAGTGCATGTCCCGAAAAGGCAATATGTGTCAGATTCGGGGGAGATGAGCTTTTTTCAGTTATAATAGGAGAGTGTGATATCAACTTTATTTTGAAAAAAATAGAAGTGCTGCTTTCGGAGTATAATCGCAATTCCAATAAGGAATATGCGGTAGTGGCCAGCTGTGGAAGCAACACTTCGGTACTTGATGAAAAATTCGACATAAAGAACGCTCTTCGTATTGCAGATGAGCAGATGTATAATATTAAGAGAAATCACAGGAATTAAGGTTAATTGCTTTTATCATTATTTTCATTTGGATCTACTACAAGTGTCGCAGAGCCGTAAGCCTTAAGAGGCTTATTATTCTCATCATATTTAAGAGTATATCTTACATGGAAAGGCACTCGACCTACTGTAAGAGGGATAATACCTTCTATATTGTCAACTCCGGCTGCCAGCTGTTTTATCCAGTCACGGTACATATCTGCATAATCAGGGGGGAATATACCTGCGTCTATGGCAGGCTCCGGATAATTCTTTACCAATGGAGGAAGATTAAGATCTCTCATACATCTGAAGCAGGGACGCATTTCCATTGTAGTAAGGTCAACTTCCCAGGCATAAACATTTGCCTGTTCAAAGGCATACTTAAAACGCCCTTCACTTTCCAGAAGAGCTTCCACATTCTGCTTTTCTTTGGTGATATTGTGAACCATAGAATAAATCAGATATCGTGTTCCGCTGTTTCCGATGACCCGAATCTCACATCTTACGCAAATTCTTTCGTTACCGCACTTTTCGGAACAAATATCTCTCCAGTGCTCAGTGACTTCCTCATCATTTGTCTCAATTGCTCTTTTAATCTTTCTGATGTATTGCTGCTTATTTTCCTCATTCAGACTATCCCATGGATTGGTGCTGATCAGCTGCTGCTCAGTTCTTCCCATTCCTATTTCTTTGATGTACTTCTGGTTTACTCTTAAAAGTTCAACCCTTTCATCTGCCGTGTCAAAACTGAAGATGGCAGCGGGACCTACGAAGTTGCTGAAAATAAGAGTTTCCATGGAATTCGGATCCCAGAATTTTCCGGATTTTATGGTGCTAAGCAGCTTAAAGGAATCCTCAAGAGGTTCATGGTTCAGCTGACCAAGCATTTCAATATAAGCTGCTTCCTCCACAGGCTTCGAATAAAGATACCCCTGAATATAGTTACAGCCTATGCTCTGCATATAATCGGCAATTTCCACTGTTTCAACACCCTCAGCTATTACAGGGGTGTTAAGCCATTTTGCCATTCTTACTACAGAACTGAGTATAGTACCGCCGCGTCCGCCGATACCGCCGGATATGAAATTCATATCAAGTTTGATTATATCGATATTCAGATCTTTAAGAATGTTGAGAGATGAGTATCCGCTTCCGAAATCATCCATTTCAACCATGTAGCCGTAATTATGGAGTTGATCCAGAACTTTTGATATAAGAGCCATTCCGCCGATGGCAGAGGATTCGGTTATTTCTATTCGGAGATATTTTACGGGAACGTCATA
>CAMOCO010000142.1 GCA_946610715.1 uncultured Clostridia bacterium
CGCCAAGGAGATGGGAGAGAGGGCGAAGATTGCCGTGGCTCATAACAGAAATGATCTGGCTGAGACGGTTATATTTAATATCGCAAGAGGTCTTTCCATAAAGGGGCTGACAGGTATAAGACCTGTCAGGGACAATATTATCAGACCGATTCTATTTGCGGGGCGTGATGAGATAGAAGCATTTTTGGAAAGGACGGGGCAGGAATATTGTATTGACTCCACAAACCTGTCGGATGATTATACACGTAACAGAGTGAGACATAATATTATTCCCGAGCTGGAGAGTTTAAATTCGGGTGTATTGATGCATATATCCAGTCTGGCGGAGGATGCAGCTGAGATGTCGGAATATATAGCTTCGGAGGCAGAAAAGTTTATTTCGGATAATGTTTCTTTTGTGAAATCAGAGAACCGCACTGTAAGGGCTGAAATGAGCGCTTTGGAGCTTGCGTCCCCGGTATCTATCGTGCAGAGAGAGATTATTTTAGCTGTAATGGAGGCAATCTCGGGGAGAAGAAAGGATATTACCAGAAAGCATATATATTCGGTCTGCGACATAGCTTCAGGCCGCAGCGGAAGGAGTGTAAGCCTTCCTTATAATATTACGGCGAGAAAGAGCGGGGATATGCTCATAATTTCGGATGGTGACTATCAGACAGGATATGTAAGCGTAGGAAGGCTGGAAATTAAAGAAATATCAGCCGGAGATTATATTCATTTTATAAAAAATAAGTATACGGAAATAATTGATTGTGATAAAATCAAAGGAACGTTGTGTCTGAGGACTCCCAAACCTGATGATACAATAGTGATAAATAACGCAGGCGGAAGGAAAAAGCTCAGCAAGCTTTTTACCGATATGAAGGTTGACAGGCTCGAAAGAGAGGGCTGGCCTGTGGTTGCTGATGACGAGGATGTAATCTGGCTTCCCGGACTCAGACTCAGTGAAGCTTATAAGATTGATGAATCCAGTAAAAAGGGTATTTGTCTTAAATATCTTCGTGAGAAATAATAGTAAATTGCAGAAAGAGGTAATCGTAAGTTGGAGAAAAAGATAAGAAGAGGTCCGAGTATATATTTGTTTCTTATCCTGTTGGGAATATTTATATTCTATTTCCTGACATCAAGGACAAATAATGTAAATCTACAATATACTAACAGGAATCTCGAAAATGATTTGAAAAACGGAATTGTGGTAAGTGCCGAAATATATCAGAATGCGGAAGTTCCCACAGGAACCGTTCTGGTTAATTATTCCGGTGGTAAGGCAGTTGTGTATTATACTGCAGATGTTAAGGATACGCAGGCATTACTTGATAAATCGGGGACTGTGCCTTATAAATTTGCGGATGTAAAGCGTCCGAGCTTTGTAGAGAAGATTCTGCCGTACATTTTTGCCACTATACTTATTTTAATATTCCTTCCGGTATTTATGACCGGCGGTGCAGGTGGGGGAAATGGTTCCGCACTGATGAGCTTTGGTAAAAGCCGTGCAAAGAAGGATGAGGAAACTGGAATTACATTTAAAGATGTGGCAGGACTTGATGAGGAAAAGGAAGAGCTGGCTGAAGTTGTGGATTTTCTGAAGGATCCGGCAAAATATACCAAAATCGGTGCCAGAATACCGAAGGGTATTATCCTTGTAGGTCCTCCGGGAACCGGTAAAACTCTTCTTGGAAAAGCTGTTTCCGGTGAAGCGGGAGTTCCTTTTTTCTCAATATCGGGATCGGATTTTGTGGAAATGTTTGTAGGTGTCGGTGCTTCCCGTGTTCGTGATCTTTTCGAGGATGCCAAGAAAAATGCACCTTGTATAGTATTTATTGATGAGATTGATGCTGTTGCAAGAAGACGTGGTACAGGTCTTGGCGGCGGTCATGATGAAAGAGAGCAGACACTCAATCAGCTCCTGGTTGAAATGGATGGTTTCTCGGAAAATGAAGGAATCATCGTTATGGCAGCTACAAACAGAGTTGATATTCTGGATCCGGCAATTATGCGACCCGGAAGATTTGACAGAAAGGTTGCAGTTGGAAGACCTGATATCAAGGGACGTGAGGAAATTCTTAAGGTTCATGTCAGAAATAAGCCGATCGGAGATGATGTTGATCTTCACAATGTGGCAAGGACAACAGCAGGATTCTCCGGCGCTGATCTGGAAAACCTTATGAATGAGGCTGCTATCATTTCAGCTAAGAATAATAAGAAATATATCAGTAAAGCTGATGTTGATAAAGCATTTATTAAGGTGGGAATCGGGACAGAGAAAAAGTCCAGGATTGTATCCGAAAAGGAGAGAAAGATTACGGCTTATCATGAGTCCGGACACGCTATACTTTTCCATGAGCTGAGTGAGATGGATCCGGTTTACACAGTATCCATCATTCCTACAGGAATCGGTGCAGCGGGTTATACTATGCCGCTTCCGGAAAATGATAATCAGTTCGGAACACGAAAGAAGATGTTACAGGAAATAATGGTGGATCTGGGTGGACGAATTGCAGAAGAACTGATATTTGATGATATTTCCACCGGAGCTTCGCAGGATATCAAGCAGGCTTCCAAGACTGCCAGAGAGATGGTTATGAAATATGGATTCTCTGATAAGCTTGGACTTATCAATTATGAAGCAGGTGATAGCGACGAGGTATTCCTCGGAAGAGAACTCGGACATGAGAAGCCATATAGCGCTCAGACTGCAGCCGTCATTGATGAAGAGGTTAAGAGTATTATTGAGAAATGCTATAAAGACGCAAAGAGTATTATAGAGTCAAAGATAGATATTCTGCATAAGTCTGCTGAAGTTTTACTTGAGCGTGAAAGAATATCAGGAGCGGAATTTGATGCACTTTTTACGGAAGAACAGTCGATTCAGCCTGTATAAATGTGTAATTTGTTAATTATCAAAAATCTTTTGTTTATATCTAACAAAAAGAAATAGCAAAAAAAATTATTTTTGTGAACATCTTTTTCCGGGGGTATGTATAATATAACTTGTAACCCCCAATACATTATATAGTTTTTTGCTACACCCCATAAGTAACAAA
>CAMOCO010000143.1 GCA_946610715.1 uncultured Clostridia bacterium
TTCTGCCATAAGTACCATAACATGATAGAGAAAATCTGAAATCTCGTATTTTATCTCTTCAGGATCAGGATTCTTGGCTGCGATAACTATTTCGGTACATTCCTCACCTACTTTTTTCAGAATTTTATCTATACCCTTATCAAAGAGATAATTGGTATAGCTGCCTTCCTTGGGATTATTTTTTCTGTCCATGATAGTACTGTAGACATCTTTAAATACATTAAAAGGATTGGTATCCGCTTTATCGCCTGACTCTGCAAGAGGTGTAAAGAAGCAGGTCTCATTTCCGGTATGACATGCGGGACCTATCTGATGAACCTTCGCAAGTATGGTGTCCTTGTCGCAGTCAATTGTCAGTGACTTTACATACTGGAAATGACCGGATTCTTCACCCTTGGTCCAAAGACGCTTGCGTGATCTTGTATAGTATGTCATAAGACCGGTTTCAATTGTCTTATTGTATGACTCTTCGTTCATGTAAGCCACCATAAGAACCTTATCGGTCTTATAATCCTGAACCACACATGGAACAAGGCCCGCTGCATCGGTCTTAAATTCACTGAAAGGTATAAGGGATTTAAGCTTTCTTACTTCGATGCCACGCTCTGATAAAGTATTCTTAAGTGAATTAAAATCAATATCCGCAGAATCAATAACAGCTTCGCTATATTCGGAAAGTGATTTGATGATATTTTCCGGATCACTGTCAGTTATTCTCGGAAGATAGTCTTTAAGACTTATGATCTTTTCTTCACCAAATCTTTCAAGTGATTCTTCATATGCCGTAATTCCCGCATCTGTTGATGTATCAATAACAACTTTTTCAGCTCCGGCATAAAGAAGTTTTTTTGAATCCTCGAATCTGCCAACTCCGCCGTAAACAGTAATGATCATATCTGTAACTGCGGTAAATTCTTTGATTTTCGCTGCCATGGGCTCGATATCCTCTCTGGTAGCTGCTTTATTCCAGATGAGGATTCCGTCCGCACCCTTATTTGCTGCAGCGATTATATCACTCAGCACGGGTACAGCGTCTATTTTAAGTAATAATCTGTTTTTACTCATTTATAATGCTCCCTTAGTTGAAAGTATCTCGTCACCCAGTCTCGGATCCTTTGTAACAGCGGCCGAAAGAGCATTTGCAAATGCCTTAAAAGCGGCTTCTATTATATGATGATTATTTTCGCCTGACAGCTGTTTAAAGTGAATATTCATTTCCGCAGCATAAGAAACTGCATAGAAGAATTCCTTGAACATTTCAGTATCGAAATAACCGACTCTGGGAACCGTAAGGTTTATATCTGAGGAATAATATGGTCTTCCGGAGAGATCTACCGCCGAAAGAATAAGTGATTCATCCATAGGCATAACAAATGAACCATATCTCTTTATACCGGCCTTATCTCCCACAGCTTTTTTTATAGCCTTTCCAAGCACAATTCCCGTATCTTCGATGGTATGATGTGAATCAACGTAAAGGTCTCCTTTTACTGCAACATCAAGGTCAAAATAACCATGCTTTGCAAAGCTTTTCAACATATGATCGAAAAAGCCTATTCCTGTATCAACGTTTGATACTCCGGTGCCATCAAGCTTTAATGTTAATGAAATGTCTGTTTCTGCAGTTTTTCTGTTAATTGTAGCTTTTCTGTCAGCCATATAGCTGTTCCTCCTTTACTGATACCTTTTGCCTGTAATCACTCTTTATCAAATCTTACCTTTATGGAATTGGCATGTGCCGTAAGTCCTTCAGAATTAGCAAATGTTATTATATCATCCGATACAGCCTGAAGTGCTTCTCTTGAATAATTGATGATGCTTGACTTCTTGACAAAATCGTCTACAGAAAGAGGCGAGAAGAATCTTGCTGTTCCGTTTGTTGGAAGTACATGATTCGGTCCTGCAAAATAATCACCAAGAGGTTCGGATGAATATTCACCCATAAATATCGCTCCGGCATTCTTGATCTTAGTCATTGTATTCCATGGATCGGCAGTGATTATCTCTAAATGTTCGGGAGCTATCTCATTTGCCGCATCTATTGCATCTTCCATAGTATCGGCAATAAGTATTGCACCGAAGTTTTCAAGAGATTTTTCTATTATTTCTTTTCTCTCCAACTGAGAAGTAAAGGTTTTGATCCACTCAGATACTTCATTTGCAACTCTCTCACTGGTGGTAACAAGTGTAGCTGATGCAAGTTCATCATGTTCTGCCTGGGACAGAAGGTCTGCTGCTACATACTTTGGAGTTGCAGTATCATCAGCAAGAACAAGTATTTCACTTGGTCCCGCTATGGAGTCAATGCTTACATGTCCGTAGACACATCTCTTTGCAAGAGCAACGAAAATATTACCGGGACCGACAATCTTATCAACCTTCGGTATGCTTTCCGTTCCGTATGCCAGAGCCGCTATAGCCTGAGCACCTCCGCATTTATATATATCCTTTACTCCTGCCTCCTTGGCGGCAACAAGAGTCATCGGATAAACCTTTCCTTCAGCATTACATGGGGTAGTCATTATAATATTCGGTACACCTGCCACGTGTGCGGGTATAACATTCATAAGTACGGTGGACGGATAAGCTGCCTTTCCGCCGGGAACATATACGCCGGTATATTCTACAGGCATGATCCTCTGACCGAGTATAGTTCCGTTATCACCTGTGGTGATCCAGGTATTTCTCTTCTGCTTTATATGGAACTCTCTGATATTCGCTATGGCGCGTCTGATAACACCCAGAAGCTTTTCATCAATAAGATTATAAGCCTCAGCAATTTCTTCATCGGTAACTTTTATATTATCGGCATTTATATCGGCATGATCGAATTTTTTTGTATATTCAAAAACAGCCGCATCGCCTCTGGTATGCACATCCTGAACGATTTCCTTTACTGTTTTTTCATAATCGCCGTAATCATCGGTAGTTCTTTTTAAAAGTCCGCTAAGTAAATTATTCTTAGTTTCGTCAGTGAGTTTTACAATCTTCATTTAAGAGTCCTTTCTTTAATGTATGTTTGAAAATAAATAT
>CAMOCO010000144.1 GCA_946610715.1 uncultured Clostridia bacterium
CATCATAGTATTCCGATGCCAGCACCATCAGCACCGCATCCGGGGAAAAATCATACATTTCTCTCCACATATTATTGCTGATATAAAGTCCCTCGTATGGCTTATTCAGCTCCACCTCTGCAGTCTCCGTGCCGTCGTCCAAATGAATCTTGCATGTTCCGTGAATCGGAATCAGTATCTGTTCAAGATTTCTGTGGGCATGGAAGCCGCGGCGGACACCTTTGATTGTGTCATACATGTAATAAACTCTTTTTATAACAAAAGGAATGTCCTTCATTTCTTCAAGCGCCACCAGCATACCGCGGTCATCACCGTGCCGCTGGAAGGTATACATCTTTATATCCATATATTTCTCCTTTTTACCACAGGCTGTACCCTTCGGTAAATCTTAGCTGTTCTTCTTGTCATCAAAATGATCTTTCTTCATAATGGCTATTTCCTGGGACAGGCGGCTCACCTTATCCTGAAGCTTGCTCACAGTCACCGATAGTGAGAAGATGATCGTAAGCGCCAGGATGAAGCCTAGGAAGAACAGCATATTTACAGGCGCAATGACTCCTGTAACTTTGGCTATCCAGCCCAGCAGTCCCGGCCAGGCAGCCAGAAGAATGACTATTATATCCACCAGCGACCAGCCCAGTCCATACTTATAATCTATTTTCTTTTTACTCATAAGTCTGATGATATTGAAAAGGATCAGAAGCATGCAGACTATTACGAAAACTCTTATTCTTATTGACATATGTTATCTCCCTCACAGATTAGCGCCCGCCCTGTTCAGGACGCGCTGCCACGCACTTATTTACTAAGTCTTGCGATCAGTATTGCTATGCTTACTTTTATCATGTAATAGATTCCGTTAAACATGGAGATAGAGGAAACCCCTCCCTCTCTTTCATTCATGATCACAGGAATCTCTTCAACCTTATAGCCCTTTGCCAATACGGTTACTGCACTTTCGGGTTCCGGATAATCCTTTGGATAATAATCCGTAAAAAGCTTAAGAAGTCTCCTGTTCACGATCCTCATTCCCGAAGTGGGATCCGTAATGCGCTTTCCCGTAAGCAGTTTTATGAGTCCGGTGAAAAACTTAATTCCGGCTCTCCTGATTCCCGATGACTGAAAGCCCTGCTTCTCTATAAATCTGGAGCCTATTACCATATCGGCGCCGGATTCCTTCAGCTTATCTGCCATGGCACTTAGATATGATGCATTATGCTGTCCATCGCCATCGAACTGCACAGCCATTTCATAATCATGATAATATGCATATCTGTAACCGGACTGCACAGCTCCTCCGATTCCCAGATTCACCGGAAGATTAAGATAGTTGAAATGGTTCTTTCTGAGTATCTCAAGAGTATTGTCCGTAGAACAGTCATTTATTATGATATAATCAAAGTCCGGTGCATTTTCCCGGATATCATGTATTGTTTTTTCTATATTCTCCGACTCGTTATAAGCCGGAATTATTATAAGCTTCTTCATCTTACAGTTCATTTGACTCCTCTGATTTGTTGTAAAACTTATTGATAAGCTTTGCAATTGGTCTCGGCCAGAATTTGGAGAACATTTCCAAATTTTCATTACCGCGCATATTATCATGTATTATGGCAGTGGTCTCCGAGTCCTCATGAATCCTGTGGAACATAAGAGGTTTATTGATATAGATGTACTCACCCTTAAGCTTCGACAGCTTTTCCCAGGCTTCCCAGTCCTCACAGCTTCTGAAATGGTTCTCAAATACAGGTCTCTCAACCTTTTCAAGATTAAAGCATACAGAAGGACAGCATATGGGGTCTCCCATCGACAGAACTCTTCTTCTGATGAATTTACTCTTCCTGGAGCATTTCGGTACCAGTGGAAGCATCATCAGCCTCTTTATTTTAAGCATCCTTATATCAGTTGTCTTCCTTCCGTCCCTTATCTCACCGTAATCCGTAAATGCTATGATAGGTTCCCGGGAGCTTCTCATCTCACCCAGTACCATCTCTGCATAACGGGATTCATAGACATCATCCTGGTGAGCGATGGTTGCATATCTGGTTTTACAATTCTTCAGCCCGAAATTCCAGTCCTGCGTTATACCGCCTTCACCCTCATTGATATAAAGAGGAATATTATATTTTCCGGCCATCTCGGTGAGATAGTCGGAGGGCGTATGCGTAACCATTATAAGCTCTGATTCCACTGTCTGCTTCTTCAGGGACTTTATGCATTTTTCAAGATATGGACTTTCTTTGTAAGCACATATTGCAAATGTATGATCCATGATTATTCTCCGTTTTTTATTACCAAACCTCTTTCACTAGAGTATACCACTTCTCCCAAAGTATCAATAATATCCTTGTTTTCCTCATAAATGTCCAGCTTCTGAACACAGATATATCTGCTGTCTGAAAGGTCAGCTCCGGATAATGTCACACTGTCATTAATGGCGCGGATTTTGTCATTTCCGGTAAGCTTGGCATACCAGGCTGTATAGACAGCTCCGCCGATAACCGCTACCTCGCCGTCTTCTCCCTTAAGTGTGGGGCTGATGGTTTCGGTAAAATATTTCAGCATCTCGATATCATTTATATTAACATCACCGACGAACTTATTAAACTCGTTATTGAAATAGTAAATATCCAGAAAACTTTCCGCTCCCACTCTTATGGTACGGTCATTTTTATCTAAAATCCGGGAATCCACACCGGTCATGATCATAGGGATCAGTGCAGCAAAAACTGCCAGGAATGAAATATAAACCGGCTTTGCCCTGTCCCACATTTCCGATGCCCCAAAGATTACGAGCATCCAGGAGAGGAGCATAAGGACGTTATTATTTCTTACATAATAGTAAACTGACACTCTTCCGGTCATAACGCCTGCAAACATCACTGCCATGAAGATCAGCATCACGGTAAATACAGATAATATAACGGTT
>CAMOCO010000145.1 GCA_946610715.1 uncultured Clostridia bacterium
TATCCATACCTCCGAGGTTCAGATTAACCCTGACAATATTGTCTCCCGAGCCAACCAGGTTCTGCTTTATCTGATCATTCGTACCCTTAATGGTGGATACTATAGCTATAATGGCTGCAATACCGATGATAATACCCAGCATTGTAAGAAATGATCTCATCTTATGTCCGAATATTCCCTGAAATGATAATCTGATATTTTCAATCATAACAGCTTAACCCACAGCTTTCTAATAATAATCATAAAGATCACTCAGATCCGCATCCTTGCAGATTTTACCTTCAACCGCTTCCTTGTCATAAGGAAATGCAATTGAATCCGCAGCGGTTATTCCGCTCTTCACTACGATCATCTGTCCGAAATAGATTTTACCGGTGCTTATATACTGTTTCTTAAGTCTTCCGTCCACACTCTTCATTACATAATAGGAATTATTTTCTTTCTTACATAATGACAGCGGAATAACTATCTGATTCTGAAGTTCATCTGTAGAAGTGTGTCCGAGTGTTGTTACTTCAACCCAGTTTCCTTCACTGAGATCGTCACTGTCTTCTATTACAACGGTAACCGGATATACAGATGAGATTGTCTCATAACTTCCGCTGTCCTGAGGATTTTCCGACAGTTTTGATACCTTTCCGTAATATGTATTTCCGGTATCATAGGAAAGAACCGAAACCTCTTCTCCGATCTGCATTTCACTGAGACTAAACTCATCAACATTTACAACCGCAGAATATGTTCCCGATGCACTGACGATTATAGCCGGGCTGACTCCTGACATGGTTTCATCATTTACTTCCATAAATCTTATCACACCGTCATATTCCGAAAGAACCTTACTCTTTTCAACAGCTCTTTCCTGCTTTTTTATAGCCAGCTTCTGATTTTCTATAGAAAGCTTAAGATCTCTTATTTCCTCATTCTTGTTTCGGATGGCTCTTTCAAGCTCTGATTTGGTATAAACAATGGTAGGATTCTCCATCTGTTCTTCATATTCTTTACTTACCGCTTCAGTCGCTTCATCTACAACCTTCTGAGCCTCATCAACCTTCTTCTGCGCCTCATTAAAAGCCGCTTCTTTGACAGTATGATTTTTTACGGCATTATTGTAATCATCATTTGCTTTATTATATTCATCCTGCTTACTATTATATGCCTCTATAGCACTGCTGTATCTTCCGTGAACGTCACCATATTCGATATTCGCTTCTTTATCCAGTCCATGGATATCATTTTTAATGTCTTCTTCCGATCTCGGCTTTGCATCCGGTGCATCTGTCATGGTAGCAATACTGTATTTCTTGTAAAAATCATCAAGATCCTTTTCGGCCTCGGCCTTTACCTTTGCTGCTTCATCCAGGAGCTTCTGTTTATTTTCCTTAACTTCCTCTGCTTCCTGAACAGCTTCATTCGACTCCTGCAGCTCAACACTCGGAGCGATAAGATTCTCATTTGCCTCGTCAAGTGCCTTTTCAGCCTCTTCAAGCTTAATCTCAGCTTCTGTCTTCGGAATCTCTTCATCATCACCTATAGGTGTCGTATTGTTCAGCTTTGCAAGCTGATTATTCGCAAGTCTCAGATTGGTATTTGCAACCTCCAGATTTGCCTTCATGGTATTAAGTCTGAGCACGTCCTGAGTATTGTCATATTCCAGGATTACATCGCCCACACTTACACTGTCTCCGGGGGAAGCATATATTTCCTTAACCTGTCTTTCAGTATCTATATATATGTTTTGTTCATCACTGACCACTACATTACCGCTCATAGACTGTTCATTCTCATAATAATTACCAACCCAGTTGGCAACAGAATAAACATTAACCGGATTGGTGTTCTTCTTGTTTGAACGGTACCAGTAAGCACCGCCCACACCAAGTCCGATGATTATGAAAATTATGATCAGCGATATTATCAGCTTCTTCATACATTTCCTCCAAAATCCGGCGATGCAAGAAATGCAGCATCCACATCTGCAATATTGTCGGAATCGCTGGTGATCTCTCCGTCAAAGATAGATATGATTCTGTCTGACTGTTCCGCAATCTCCCTGGCATGAGTGATCATAATAACCGTTACGCCGTCCTGATTCAGCTTTCTGAAAAGCTCCATGACCTGAATTCCCGATTTTGAATCAAGTGCTCCGGTCGGTTCGTCCGCAAGAAGTATTTTTGGCTTATTCACTATGGCTCTCGCTATGGCAACCCTCTGCTTCTGTCCACCGGAAAGCTGAGTCGGCTTAAATGTCATTCTGTCTTCAAGTCCTACCTTGATAAGTGCCTCTCTGCAGCGGTCTTTTCTGTCACGTCTCGGAACAGCCGCATACTGAAGAGGCAGTTCCACATTCTGAAGTGCGGATTGTCTGGGGAGCAGATTAAAGTTCTGGAATACAAAACCGATATATCTGTTTCTGATTCCGGAAAGCTTTTTATCATTCATCTTACTTATATCTTCGCCGTCAAGATAGAACTGTCCCATGGTGGGCTTATCCAGACAGCCGATTATATTCATAAGTGTTGATTTACCGGATCCGGAAGGTCCCATTATGGCAACATACTCGCCCTCATCAACACTGAGATTTATATTCTTCAGGACAGGTACATCCACTCCTCCCTGAGAATAGTTTTTATATATTCCTGTTAATTCAAGAAGCATATTAATCTATTCTCCTTCTTCATCAGGCATTACGTCCTGCATAAGCTCTTCGTCGGTAAGGTAATCGGTGCTGAACTCAACGCCGTCCTCACCTACAACACCGCCATCGTCATACAGTCCTTCTGTACTGAATTCATCCGGCGTACTTCCGTCATCTATAACATCTCCACCGAGACCGTCATCTCCGTAGCCTCCCATGCCGTCATCCGGCACATCACCGTTTTCCATTTCTTCCTGCATACGTTTCTCTTCATATTCGTTAT
>CAMOCO010000146.1 GCA_946610715.1 uncultured Clostridia bacterium
TAATATACTCTTTTTTGATTATTTGTCAAGCTGTTTTTTAATATTTTTTAATATCTGTTTTTTAATATTTTTTAATATCACTCACCATCTTCTATTATACTTTCAGCCACCTGCTTCTTTGTATATCCGTTATTCATAGCCTCTCTGATTATATATTCGTGAGCCTCGGCCTCGCTCATCCCCCTGCCCACCAGTATTATCTTGGCACGGCTCACCATTTTAAGCTCTTCCATTTTTTCGGATAATGACGCAATTTTCTTTTGCGCCGTTCTCAGCCGGTCATTTAATGCTATAAGCAGTTTCACCATTCTTTCAAGTTCAGAGACTTTTAGCGGCTTTGCCACCGTAAGTACACCATACTCGATAAGATGGTCATTCACATTTGAATATACCTCCGCCGGCACTGCAAGTATAACTCCCGATGAATGTCTCTCGGCTACATCCATTACAAAATCAGTGCCCATTCCGTCAGATAAAGGTGCATTTATGATCACAACATCATATTCTCTTATGAGCATTTCGCGCCGGGCCGAAGACGCACTCTTCCTGCATTCGATAACGTTGAACCGCCTGTCGGGAAGCATCTTCTTAACCGAAATATTAAATTGTTCAGATGACGATACTATAAGTACCGAATATCTTGAATCAATCCTGTCTTTCATAAAATAACCTAAAAATCAAAACCGCCTGCGTCACAGTGTATACTTATCAATTATAGCCTTGGGAAGCATTTTACTTATAAATTCACTTTCCTCTGCAGCCTTCATGGCTTCCTTTCTGGATTTCGGAAGCAGAATCTGAGTCTCCTCTGTTTCATCAGGCAGACTAAGTCTGTTCTCTATTCCGTAAAGTCCGGCTCTTATAAGTAACGCATAAACCAGATATGGATTGCTGACTGCATCCGGTGAGCGGAGTTCAACTCTTGTTCTTCCACCTAATTCCTCAATGTGCATAAGGGCAGATCCTCCAACACTGGACCAGTTGATCTTGCTTGGAGCAGTGCCGGTTCCGAAACGGTTGTAGGATGCATCCGTCGGATTCAGGAATATGGTTATATCCCTGATCTTTGACAAAATGCCTGCTGCAGCATATCTGACCACATCCTCTCCGCTTTTATCACGTGCATATATATTTATATGATAACCATTACCCGGCTTATTTGAGAGAGGTTTCGGTGAAAAGTCAGCATAAAGCCCATTTCTGTCAGCCACAGTTGATACAACCATCTTAAAGGTTATTATCTGATCTGCAGCCTTAAGTGGTTTTCCGTAATGAAAATCTATTTCATTTTGTCCCGGTCCTCTTTCATGGTGAGATCGTTCCGGCATAAGACCCATCTCTTCAATCGTGAGACATATTTCCCTACGAATGTTCTCGCCTCGGTCAAGGGGCGCAATATCCATGTATCCGGCCTGATCGTATGGAATATTTGTGGGGCATGCTTCATCATCTGTCTTAAAGAGATAGAATTCCATTTCCGATCCGAACTTGAATTCAACACCTGCCTCATCTGCAGCGGCAACTGCATTTTTCAGAATATTTCTTGTGTCCGCATCAAAAGGAGTTCCGTCGGCTCTCAACACATCGCAAAACATTCTGAGAACTCTTCCCGAATCAGGACGCCAGGGCAGAACCGAAAGAGTTGCCGGATCCGGACGCAGATATAAATTAGAATCACTGCTTTCTTCAAATCCTTTTATAGCTCTGGCATTGATGGGAATTCCTTCCTTGAATGCCTTATGGATTTCTCCGGGCATTATAGATATATTTTTCTGAACACCGAAAGCATCACGAAATGCAAGCCTGATGAACTTAGCATTTTCCTCTTCGATATATTCCATTATTTCAGATTCCGTATAAATCATATAAATCCCTCTTTCTTTGTAGTTGTCCCGTGGTTACGAGACCTTTATTCAACAGTTACGCTCTTGGCAAGGTTACGCGGCTTATCCACATCAAGTCCCTTTGAAACGCTGATATAGTAGCCAAGAAGCTGAAGAGGTATAACTGCAAGTATTCCCATAAAATGCTCATCAACCTCCGGAATGTGAACTGTGAAGTCAATCTTATCCAGGACATTTTCATCCTCACATCCGGTAACTCCCATAAGGTATGCCCCTCTTGCCTTACACTCAACCATGTTGCTGATTGTCTTCTCTAACAGATTACTCTGGGTAAGTACACCGATTATCAATGTACCTTCCTCCACAAGACTTATGGTTCCGTGCTTCAGCTCACCTGCCGCATATGCCTCACTATGAATGTAGCTTATTTCCTTAAGCTTCAGACTTCCCTCCATACTTATGGCATAATCCGCACCTCTTCCGATGAAGAAGGCGTCATGTGCACCGGAGTATCTTGATGCAAGCCACTGGATACGTCCCTTCTTGGAAAGTATTTCCGAAACTCTGTCAGGAATTTTCCTCAATTCCTTTATATATTTAACATACTGTTTATCCGATATTTCTCCTCTCACGTGAGCAAACTTTACCGCAAGTGAGTACATCATTATAAGCTGCGCGGTAAATGCCTTTGTTGTGGCAACCGCAATCTCCGGACCGGCTTTCGTATAAAGCACATTGTCCGCTTCTCTGGCGATACTGGAGCCCTCCACATTTACAATTCCCAATGTTCTTATTCCCTTTGTCTTTGCAATCCTGAGAGCTTCCAGACTGTCCGCAGTTTCCCCTGACTGGGAAATGATAATGACGAGAGAAGAAGGACTGCATAGAATCTTCCTGTATCTGAACTCCGATGCCAGTTCTACCCTGACAGGTATCTGCACCATATCCTCAATCACATACTGGGCAGTCATTCCCACATGCCATGCCGAACCGCAGGCAACTATATTTATTGAGTCAATCTTCCTTATGGTCTGGTTATCCAGCCCCGCAGACTTAA
>CAMOCO010000147.1 GCA_946610715.1 uncultured Clostridia bacterium
ACTCAGCCAGTTCCTCACGCATGATATCAAAGCTTTCGGAAAACGCCCCGAACATATTGTCTCTGTCCATCCGAAGAGGCTCATCCAGCTGTCCCTGCGCAACCCTGGCAGCAAAGTCCTTCAGATTTTTAAACGGGGTGATAACATTTTTATTAACATACACCGCATATATCATCATGCCAATAAGCATCAGAAGCCCATATATCACGGCGCCTATCATAAATTTATTTCTGAAATCCTTAAGAGATGTAAGTCCATCATCCGGAATAATAACATTTCCCCAAACTTTGCCGTTCTCGGTAAGGCTTTTATAGAGATACCTCTTTTTCATCGCTGTCTCGACTGACATGCCACCGTGAGCGAGCTGTTTCCTGTCAGACCGCACATTGGTATAAAGAACATTATCCGTCAGATCGATGATTACAAAGTCCATTCCGAAGTTCTTCTTATCCAACACCGAAAGATCATGTCTGTTCTCTTCCGCGGTTACGGCAATAT
The DNA here is from genome assembly GCA_946610715.1 of uncultured Clostridia bacterium. GTDB lineage: Bacteria > Bacillota > Clostridia > Lachnospirales > Lachnospiraceae > Eubacterium_Q. The sequence goes on from CAMOCO010000147.1 coordinate 499, forward strand.
TATTCAGAGTTGAAATGTACTCTTTTGAATTATCCGCTTCCCCCGATATATAATTATTCGTAAAAATACCGAGTATAACTATTCCGATAAGATATATAAAAGCAGCCGCTATACTCACTTTTACCAAGTTTTTCATACTTTTACCCTGATTAAATTATCTGAAATTTTCTCCCTAAGGTAAGTTCTCAACAACATATCCGACGCCCCATACGGTTTTGATTATGGCAGGATCCTTCGGATTATTCTCAATCTTTTCACGGAGATGTCTGATGTGTACCGTGATAGTTCCGTCACATGTATTCTCATCGCACCATACATTATCCAGAAGTTCATCACGGGTAATGACTCTTCCCGTATTTTCCAGAAGATACATCAGCAGCTTATATTCCATGGCCCTCAGCTCTTCCGATTTCTCATTAACTATCAGCTTATGCAAAGCTGTATCGAGATATACTCCGTCCCGAAGATATATATGTCCTTCTTCCTTTTGAGCACCGGATGCCGAACCGTCATCCGGATCTGCTGCCCGGTTAACTGCCGCAGCCTTGGCTGCCTCCTTCGCTTTCTCATATCTGTCCAGTACCGCCTTAACTTTCGCGAGCAGTATATTCAGCGTATACGGCTTCTTGATATAATCATCTCCGCCGATATTCAGTGCGATAAGCACATCGTCATCACTGGTCCGTGCACTGATAAACAGAATCGGCATATCATAATTTTCTCTGATCTTTTTACAGAGTTCGAACCCCGATTTGTCTCCCAGATTGATATCAAGAAGAAGCAGAGATACATTATTATGTTCCAGAAAATCCACTGCCGCATCGAAGCTTGTAACATATGCTGTCTTAACATCAAGAATATTAAAGTAATCAGAAGTTGAACGTGCTATCAGCTCGTCGTCATCTATCATTAGTACCTTGTACTGTTCCATATATTATCCCTCAACAGTTTCTTCCCATTCGCTTTCTTTAAAACCCGTAAGTACCTTATTCTTTGTCACAAGTAAAGGTCTCTTCACAAGCATACCATCTGATGCAAGCAGTTTAAACTGTTCATCTTCACTCATATCAGGCAGCTTTTTGGATAACTCCAGCTCTCTGTAAAGCATTCCGCTTGTATTGAAGAATTTCCTGAGAGGCAGACCGCTCTTCTTATGAAAAGATCTGAGTGTCTTCTCATCAGGATGATCTTCCTTGATATCTATTAACTGATATTTAACTCCCTTTTCATCGAGCCATTTTAAAGCCTTCTTACATGTTGTACATTTTGAATAGCAATATACTTTAATCATACTCTCCACCTTACCTTTATTGAATTAATCATGTGTAATTTCAGCGCAGCTCATAACCTCTTTTTTCCGGTAAAACCGAATACGTAATACTTAAGAAGCCGCAATACAAATATAACATAATAGGAAAAACAGTAAGTTATTTTCCCCAAGGGGGATTATCTTCTGGTTTTATGTTCCAACACTCTTCCCGACATACAACAATTCATAGAAATCCTCTTCTTTTTGCCTCTTCCAACAATTTCGGCTGAATAAGAGGATAGGTCCACTTATCTGGCAATTCATTTAGCAACAATACTTTCTCAATTTCACTGTGTAACTCCGACTCAAGTTCCTCGATATCTGCATAATATAGGCCACCAAACGTTTCTACTCCGTTAAAATTATCGGATGCGGTTACTGAATAGACACAAATAGGTTTTATAGAATACTTTATGGCACCTGTTTCCTCATACAATTCTCTTTTAGCCGTATCTATTATTTCTTCACCTTCTTCTCTATGTCCGCCTGGCACTTCATATGTATCTCGATCTCTATGTTTACAAAGCACCCACTGTCCATTTTTCTTTGAGATAATCACAGCAAATCTAAGCAAAGACTCGTCCACAGAATCATAAAACTTCACTTCTGTTTTCTGTCTCTCCGGTTTATTTTCTCCATTAAATTTCGAATCGTAAATAATCTCCTTTCCTAAGCTTTCCGCATACTCTATTTCCTTTGTCACTTGTTTCCCGATATATCCATTTATATCTAAAACATATATAGCATCCGATATCTCTATTTTCTTAAAATGCGCCTCTTCAAGTGTTTTCTGCTCACTTTCAGAGATACTTTTATTCTCTGTATTATACACACATTGCAATACATTAAAATGATAATCAAGTTCCAACATAAATGATGTTTTCAGCATTTCGTTTTTGAACCGCATGCTTCCACATATAGTTACAGTTTTCATATTACTCACCTATAATTACATATTAATTCGTACATAATCCTGAAAAGAAATTCCGGTTTAAATGACCACTACACTTGCATTTTCGTAATAGTTTCAGTTCCTCTCAATCATAGATAAAGATATCCTTCAAAAGC
>CAMOCO010000148.1 GCA_946610715.1 uncultured Clostridia bacterium
TAATAATATCATAATATTTTTTAGGTTGACGTAATATTATCCAAATGTTATATTTTAGTGTAGCCTAAAGCTGGTAAAAGAGTTTTGCAGTATAGAACTGTATTGAGGTGAATTGAAAATGAAATTATTTAAAAAATCTCTACGGAAGAGACTGGTAGCGGGAGTTATAAGCTTTGCAATGGCACTTGCCCTCGTTCCTGTATGCCAGGAGCCTGTTCCGGTCCTTGCAGAGTCCATTGATGACATCAAAAAGGAAAAAGAAGAAACCGAGAAAAAGAAGCAGGAAGCTCAGAGTAAGCTGGATGATCTGAATGTACTTAAAAGTGACATTTCGGAAGTAATATCCCAGCTGGATAATGAGATTGCCGAGTATCAGCGTAAGATAAATGAGCTTACAGCCGAGAGAAATGCTATTCAGGCAGGTGTGGCGATCACAGAAAACAATCTTCAGAATGCTTATATCTCAGAAGCAAAACAATATAGTGACATGAAGGAGCGCATCCAGTTTGCTTATGAAAGCGGCGATGTGGCTTACATCGATGCTCTCATGTCAATAAAGAATTATGATGATATAATCAATCAGTCGGAATATGTTGAGCAGGTATCCGCTTATGACCAGCGGGAACTTCAGAAGCTTGCCGATATCGAAGCGCAGGTTGCGGCATATGAAGCTGAACTTAATGATAAGCTTGAAGATGTTAAGGAACTCAAGCTTAAGGCTGAAGGAGAAAAGGTTGCTCTTGAAGTCGTTCAGGAAGGCAAAAAAGCCAAGCTCGAAGAATATAATGCAGAAATAAACGCAACTGAAGAATCCATAGCAGAATATGAAGCACAGCAGGCAGCTCTCGATGCACAGATTGCGGAAATCGAAGCTGAAATGGAAAGACAGCGTCAGGCTGCAATCGAAGCAGCCCGTGCAGCAGCTGCACAGAATCAGACAATTGATTCATCCACCGCAGCATATGCAAATGCGCCGGTTTATTCCGGAGGCGGACTTGTATGGCCGATGCCTTCATCCTACAGTATCAGTTCACCATTCGGTGCAAGATGGGGAAGCGTTCACAGAGGAATTGATATTCCGTGTCCGGAAGGCTCATCTGTAGTTGCAGCCGCCGGAGGTATCGTATCCTTCGTAGGTGTTTATCACTGGTCAACAGGAAACTCTGTTCTGGTTGACTGCGGTAACGGAATGACTCATATGTATTATCATCTGTCAGGATTCAATGTTAGCGCAGGTCAGGTAGTAAGCGCAGGTCAGGTAATAGCTTTCTCCGGTAATACAGGAAATTCCACCGGACCTCATCTTCATTTCGGAATAAGAATCAACGGATCATATGTAGATCCTCAGGGATATTTCTAAAGTCGGAATACAGTCACGTAAATAGATAACATAAGATAGCAAAATCCGGTATACCACACACGGTATACCGGATTTTATTTTACTCTCTCTATCTTACTTTTATCATCGGATTTATTTTGTATTATCAGAAATAGCCACCCTTAAGTTCTCCCAACTAAATGATTTTTTATATTTTATCACATATAACGCAACAAATGTGCTACAAAAATGCTTTTGTCATCTCGGAATTATAACGGATAATATAAACTCCCCGTCTCTGACTTCCGTTTTCATCATGCCATCATACCTGTTTATCACGGATTTCATATTGATTGTTCCGTAGCCGTGAAGGTTTTTATCTTTCTTACTGGTCTGCCTGCTTCCGTCAAGAATCTTTGCAATACTTATATTTCCGTCTTCCTCATAAAATGAATTGATGATTTTAACCGTAAAGAACTTTTCAGTTTTCTTCATCTGAAGCCTTATATATCTTTCCTTATCCTCAGGCATTCTTTCACAGGCTTCAATCGCATTATCAATTGCATTCGCAAATAAAGTGCATACATCCACGGGTTTCATACCCAGTCCGCCATCCAGAACTCCGTCTATGATAAAATCAATTCCAGACTCATCCATCCTTGAAGATTTCATTCCAACTATACAATCCAGCATTTCATCTCCCGTAATATATTTCGGAGACATGGCCCTTACATTCCCGAGAAGCGTATCTATATACTCCTCAGCATCGCCGTATTTTTTATCCTTCATCATTACGGATATAAGTGACATATTATTTATTATGTCATGCCTGAAGGCTCTTGTTTCCTCCTGACTTTTCTTATATTGTTTAATATAATCAAGCTCGGCAGATATATAACTTTCCTGCATAATATTTTTTTCCACTGCACTTCTTCTTGAAATCATAAGCAGTAAAACAAACGGAATTCCTATACCGAGAACCGGAAGAAGTACTCCCAGTAAACGGCTCATCCTGACCATGGTATCCCCATTTGAAACTTCATCAAATCCGGGCAGAACCATTCCATACAGCATTACCAGTTCCCATATGATAAATAATACTCTGTATTTCCACTTTATATTGATAAAGGTCTGCTTTTTATATAATCCGAAATATATTGTTATAAAAAGTATAAGGGAAATGGCAAAATAAGCTAATATATATACATATGTGCTTTCATTTGACAGTGTATTATTTAATAATTTATCAAATGGGGTTTT
>CAMOCO010000149.1 GCA_946610715.1 uncultured Clostridia bacterium
GTACAGGTAATATGAAGTTTATGGTAAATGGAGCGCCGACTCTCGGAACCATGGACGGTGCTAATGTTGAGATCGTTGAAGAGGTTGGTATCGAGAATGCATTTATCTTCGGACTTTCTGCAAATGAAGTTATGAAGTATGAGCGTGAAAAGAACTACAGACCAATGGATATCTTCAACAGTAATCAGAATGTAAGGCGTGTTCTTACACAGCTCATCAACGGTACTTATACTGATGATACAGAGAAGTTCAGAGATCTGTATGATTCGCTTACAAGGGAAGATATTTATTTCATCCTTAAGGATTTTGATTCTTATGCAGAAGCTCACAGACGTGTGGACGAAGCTTACAGGGATGAGACAGGCTGGGCAAGAATGGCTATGCTTAATACTGCATGCGCAGGTAAGTTCTCATCGGACAGAACTATCGAGGAGTATGTTAAGGATATCTGGAAGCTTAAGAAGGTTGAGGTGAATCTTGATGAAACACCTTCAAAGAATAAAAAGTAATCTTTTGACTTGTAAGAAAAAAGTGTTGTTTTTTGACTTTTGACACTAATGTCAAAATATGATAAGATACCCTAAATTATAAAAATAGGATAATTAAACGAGGAGACATAAGAGATGAAAAGAATTAAGACTCTTGAAACAAGAAATCTTTGCGAAAGTGCTAAAACAGGCGGATGCGGCGAGTGCCAGACATCATGCCAGAGTGCTTGCAAGACAAGCTGTGGTGTAGCTAATCAGAAGTGTGAGAATACTAAGTCTGAGTAGGCTGCCGGCAGAGTATAAGTAAACTATTGAAGCCGCCTTAAGTGGGCGGCTTCTTTTGGGTTATGTTTTATTCTTGGGGGTTATGTTTTATTTTTTTTGATTTTATTTTTTTGAATTTCGTGAAAATAAAAATGCAGTAGTAAAAGATAAAAATAGTAAAAGATAGAATAGTAAAAGATAGAATAGTAAAAGTAGAAAAGGATATACGATGGTTCATCAATATAAATTAAATGGTTATAATATAGTTCTGGATACCTGCTCCGGCGCAGTACATCAGGTGGATGATGTAGCTTATGATATAATTGAACTTTTTCCGGATAAGACGGAGGAAGAGATTATAGAAATAATCATGGAGCGCTATGGGGATAGAGAGGATGTAAATGAGGATGAGATAAGACTCTGCCTGGATGAGATAAGAACACTGGTAGATTCTCATCAGCTCTATACGGAGGACACATATGCTCCTCTTGCAGGTGAATTCAAGAAAAGAAGCGGAAATGTCATCAAGGCACTATGCCTCCATGTATCCCATACCTGTAATCTGAATTGCAACTACTGCTTTGCAAGCCAGGGCAGATATCACGGGGACCGCGCACTTATGACATTTGAGGTGGGAAAGAGAGCTATAGATTTTCTTATCGAGAATTCCGGAACCAGACACAATCTTGAGGTGGATTTCTTCGGTGGCGAACCGCTTATGAACTGGGATGTATGTAAGCAGATTGTGGAGTATGCCAGGTCTGTCGAGAAGCAGCATAATAAGAATTTCAGATTTACCCTGACCACAAATGGTATGCTGATTGATGATGAAGTCATTGAATTTTGCAATAAGGAAATGAGTAATGTGGTTCTCAGTCTGGATGGTCGTAAGGAGGTTCATGACAGAACCCGCAAAGATTATGCTGGAAATGGAAGCTACGATCGTATTGTACCTAAGTTTAAGAAACTGGTGGATGCCCGTGGCGGCAAAGGTTACTACATGAGGGGAACATTCACTCATCTCAATACGGATTTTACAAATGATATTTTTGCTATGGCTGATCTGGGATTTACCGAACTCAGTATGGAACCGGTAGTAACATCTCCCGGTGATCCGCTGGCGCTTACGGAAGATGATCTTCCTATACTGAAGGAACAGTATGAACTGTTGGCAAAGGAGATGCTGAAGCGTGAGGAAGAGGGGCGCCCCATAACATTTTATCACTATATGATAGATCTTACATCAGGGCCATGCATTTATAAGAGAATATCCGGATGTGGTTCGGGAACCGAATATATGGCAGTTACTCCATGGGGAGATCTGTATCCATGCCACCAGTTTGTAGGTGAAGATGATTACTGTCTGGGAAACATATGGGACGGCGTTAAGAATACCGAAAAGCAGGATGAATTCAGAAGCTGTAATGCATACGCAAGACCGGACTGTAATGACTGCTGGGCAAAGCTATATTGTTCCGGTGGATGTGCGGCAAATGCATATCATGCCACGGGAAGTGTAACCGGAATCTACGAATATGGCTGTGAACTGTTCCGTAAGAGAATGGAATGCGCTATCATGATTCAGATTGCCCATGATGATAATCCGGAGAAATATCATATATCAGAGGATGAAGTTGGTGCAGCGAGTGGCGCGCATTCGGCAGGTGCAGCGGGTGGCGCATATTCGGCAGGTGCAGCGAGTGGCGCAGATGAATGTGCTCCGGAGGATTGTGATAATTGCGGATCGATTGAGGAGATGCCAAGGCGTTGCTAATATATCAGAGTGGATAGTGCCAAGTGACGTATGAAATAGCAAACA
>CAMOCO010000150.1 GCA_946610715.1 uncultured Clostridia bacterium
AAGAAGGGAGCGGGGTTATGGCAGAAATATATGCAGTGGTAACGGGCGCAAGTTCAGGTATAGGAGCAGCGATTGCAAAATGCCTGGCGCGTCAGGGCTATGATATGATACTTACGGCGAGAAGAACCGAAAGGCTTGAGAAACTGGCAAAAGGAATGAAAAGACGCTACGGTACAAATGTAGTGGTGATCAGCGCTGATATATCAAAGGCGGAGGGATGCTACTACCTCTTTGATAAGATAAGAGGCTTTGACATAGAAGTATTTGTGAATAATGCGGGCTTCGGTGACGCCGGATCATTTACCGAAACGGAGCTTTCAAAGGAACTTGGAATGGTGGATGTAAATGTTAAAGCAGTGCACATACTGACAAAGCTCGTGGTTAATTATTTTAGAAAGAAGAATCATGGTTATCTTCTCAATGTGGCATCATCGGCAGGACTTTTTCCGGCAGGACCTTATATGGCAACCTATTATGCAACCAAGGCTTATGTGACAAGCCTGACATCAGCTGTTGCTCAGGAACTAAGGGAAGAGGGGAGCGATGTTTATATCGGAGCACTCTGTCCCGGACCTGTAGATACAGAATTCAACGAAGTTGCAAATGTGGAATTTGCCCTGAAGGGAATCAGCCCGGAGTACTGTGCGTCATATGCGGTTGACCGGATGTTTAAACGTAAGGAAATCATAATTCCGACATTAAGGATGAAGGCGGCAGTATTTGCTGCCCGTTTTGCAACCAGACGTTTTACGGTGGGGCTTACCGCCCGTCAGCAGAAGAAAAAACTGAACAGATAGATTCACAATAAACTAAACAGATAGATTCACAATAATTGTTGACTAAGAACTCCGGAGGTTGTATAATTTCAAAAAGTTTCAAGTAAATAAAGATAAACCTGTGATGAGGAAAGTAGGATGTATCGGGCATTCCGACAGAGAGAAGTATCTTAGGCTGAGAGTACTTCAGGATTGGATGTATCTGAAAACTACCTCGGAGGGATCCTTAGTAGGAAGTCGGTTTGAAGCTTAAACGGAGTAAAAGCATAAGCTGTGAGAGGTTTCTGAAATGGATACGGTGATCACGTTATAATCATAAGAGTGGTCATGCAGACGGTTATCGTCAGTATGGCAATTAGGGTGGAACCGCGTAAATATACGTCCCTTGTACTGTTTTTCGGTGCAAGGGATTTTTATTTTGATCAATTAACCACCGGAAAAGGTGATTATAATATTGAGTAGGAGGATATGAGATATGGAAAAGGAAGAAGCAAGAGAGTATTACCTGAGTGTATACAGACACTCACTTGCACATATTATGGCTAAAGCTGTAATGGAAATATTCGGAAAGGAAAATGTTCAGATAGCAATCGGACCGCAGATAGCAGACGGATTCTATTATGATTTTATGCTTCCGAGAACAATTACAAATGATGACTATAAGACTATTGAGGATAAGATGCGCGAAATCCTTAAACGCCGTGAGGACTGGACATGTAAGGAGGTTTCCAAGGAAGAAGCACTTACGATCTTTGCAGGTCAGAAGTATAAGGAAGAACTGATAAATGACCTCCCTGCTGACGAGAAGATTACGGTTTATTATACAGGTGATGATTTTGTTGACCTGTGCCGCGGACCACATATCTCAAATTCACAGGAACTTATGAATGCAGCATTCAAGGTTAAGTCTGTATCAGGTTCTTACTGGAGAGGTGATGAGCATAATGATCAGCTTCAGAGAATCTATATGTATGCTTTTCCTTCAAAGGAGGAACTGAAGGCTCATCTTGCTTTTGTTAAAGAAGCTATGGAGCGTGATCATAAGAAGATCGGACCTGAGCAGGAGCTTTTCATGTTCGATGAGTCCGCACCCGGTATGCCTTACTGGCTTCCTCGTGGATTCAAGATGTACAATGCCATACTTTCTTTCTGGAGAGAGCTTCATGAGAAATACGGATATCAGGAAATCCTGTCTCCTGTGATCAACCATAAATATCTGTGGGAGACCTCCGGTCACTGGGATCATTATAAAGAAAATATGTTCCTCGTTACAAATTCAACAATAGATAAAGAGACGGATGAGGAGACTATAGATACAGATGTTCAGTATGCAATCAAGCCTATGAACTGTCCGAATGCTATAAATGTCTATAAGAACGGTCTTCACAGCTATAAGGAGCTGCCTCTCAGGTACAGCGAGACTCAGGTAATCCACAGACGTGAGAAGTCCGGAGAGCTGAACGGTCTTTTCCGTGTTCAGATGTTCCATCAGGATGATGATCATACATTCCTTACAGAGGATATGATTGAGGATGAAATCGGTGATATCATGGATATTGCAAAATATATCTATGAGACATTCGGACTTACATATGAGGCGGAGCTTTCAACAAGGCCGGATGACTTTATGGGTGATCCGGAACTCTGGGATGCTGCCGAGGCTTCACTTAAGAGAATCCTTGATAAGAAGTACGGTGAAGGAAATTATGAGATTAACGAGGGAGACGGTGCTTTCTACGGACCGAAGATCGATCTTAAAATGAAGGACTG
>CAMOCO010000151.1 GCA_946610715.1 uncultured Clostridia bacterium
TATTATAAAAAATATACTGAACCCAAACTGGGAAGAGATGCCAAATGCCTGCCTTCCACGAGCCCGGCAAATGCTCAGTGGAACATAGAGAGACTGGTGGAAGAATGGAAATGTATAAGAACGGAAGGAAATTAAGATGATAACAACAAAACAATTTCAGATATTAACAGATATAAATCCGGTATGGAAACTTATGACAGATGTATATGATCACGCGGAAAGCAACGGTCCTGCGGCACCGTTTTTTGAGTATGCCATTACATCTCCCTGGTGTGACAGGGATTATCTGAGGCTGAACCGTTTTTGGATGGACGGGGACAAGCCTGTAGCTTTCGTGTTTTATGAGCAGCCTGTTAATCAGATTTATTTTGTGTTAAGACCCGGATATGAGTCACTGGCCTCGGAAATGATCGAATATGTTGAGAAAACATATCCGAAGTTTGAAGATCCCTTGGAACTTGTATTTAGCAGTGGTCAGACAGCACTTATTGAAGCGGCTAAAAGAAAAGGGTATGCTTTTACCTATAATGAGATAGACCGTATTTTTGATTTCAGGCAGGGAAAGCTGGACTATCCGCTTGATCCGAGATATCACTTTGTGGATCCTGTAACATCGGATCCGTTAAAGGTTGCAAAATGCCTGTGGGACGGGTTTAATAAAAGTGAACTCGGAGAGTTTAAAAACTGGGATATCCCTGAGAAAAATGAGGGAAGAAGTCCGCATGAGCTATATCAGAATGTACTTGGAGCAACTATTTCTCCGGCACCCCATGCAACTTACGAGTATACCACCATCATAGCTGATGAGAATGAGGATTATGTTTGCTTTGCCGGTATGTGGTGGGTACAGGAGAATAAGCTGGCTTATCTGGAGCCGCTGTGTACTGTACCTGAGCACCAGCATAAAGGACTTGCTGCAGCAGTTCTTTCAAGATATGACAGTATTTTCAGACCGCTCGGAGCAGAGATCATGACCGGCGGCGGAAGCGAGTTTTATAAGAATATCGGATATCAGGGTGTACATGTTGTGGAGCATTATAGCAAATGACCGGAGATGGTCAGAAAGAAGGAAGCCGTGGCTACCACATGTTATCTTGAAGGTCTGTGCCTGGAAGAATATTACGAAAAATATGTATGGAGTGACGAAAAAGCGTGATTTGAAATGAAGATATATATTGATTATGATGACTGTCTTTGTGAGACAGCCAGAGCTTTTACCGGGATTGCGGAAAGATTATTCGGAAAGAAGGTACCTTACGAAGAGGTACAGTTCTTTAATCTTCAGGATTCATTTAAGCTTACGGACGATGAGTATAAGCAGCTCATGATAGAAGGACATCTTCCCGAGGTATTGCTTTCGTTTGAAGAGACACCCGGGGCTTCGAAAGTTATCAATGAATGGATTGATAAGGGGTATGAAGTTGATATCATAACCGGCAGACCGTACAGTTCATATGAGATTTCAAGGATATGGCTTGATAAACACGGACTGGACCGGGTCAGGCTGCTCTGCCTTAATAAATATGGCAGAGATGGGCTTTTTAAGACAAGTGATTTTAATCTTGAACTGAATGATTTTTACAAGATGAAGTTTGATTACGCCATAGAAGATTCGCCACTTGCATTTAAGTTTTTTGATCATATGCCTGAACTAAAGGTATTGATATATGACAGACCATGGAATCGGGAATGTAAATTACCTAACAGTAATTATTTTCGTTGCCCGGATTGGGAATATATTAGAGGAAAAGTGATATGAAATTTTCAGTGTTCATGATATACAGTAAAAATGCCAAAAAAAGAGAACCCGGTTATTCAGAAAAAGAGTATTCAGCTCCTCACAGAGAGTGCGGAAAAGAAATCGAAGGAATGAAAGACTGGGTTTCATGGTATTGTATCAAAAGAGATGAAGCAGGGATATATTATTCAGAACTTGATGAGGCATGGAACGGAGGAAACGGTCATAACGATGGCGGGACAATGTGTAATAAGATACCAAAGGAATGGTTTGATCTAAAATATGATGAATTCCTTGAAAACCTTGTTACACTGTCATCGGCATCACGTTATGGATTCAAGGCTGAAGAACTGAAAGAAAAAGAGGGACTTAAGGAATTTCTTGGGTTTTAATGAGGAGAATTAATATGGTAAGTATAAAACCGGTAACAAGAGAAAACCTTGAAGAAGTACTTGCATTACGGGTAGCAGAAGGCCAGGAAAAGTATGTGATCTCGAATGCAGAATCGCTTTCACGGGCATATGTGTACTCTGAGACAGCATATCCTTTTGCAATATACGATGATGATATCATTGTAGGTTTTATCATGATGGGATATTATGAAGTAAAAGGATATTATACTCTTTGGGAATTCATGATAGACCGTAAGTATCAGAATAAGGGGTATGGCAGGCAGGCTCTGAAACTGGGGCTGGAATTTGTAAGAGAGAAATTCGGACAGGTGGATATTTATACAGGGGTAACGCCCGGAAACACCGTGGCGAAAAAGCTGTATGAATCGGTAGGTTTTG